>NZ_JBEOZU010000010.1:8927-168100 GCF_040298185.1 Streptomyces sp. NPDC001634
GCCGCGCCGCCCTCTCGGCCGGGGCGGTGGGTGGGGGGGGTTCTCCGGGGTGGGGGGGCGCGCGGGGGGGGGGGGGGGCGGCCGGGGCGGGCGCCCCCCCCCCCCCGCCGCCGTATCACAGGGATCGACCGTGGTCAGTCGTTACGGCCCTTGAAGCGCCGTACGTCGAAGGACCAGATGCCGCGCCCGTGGGTGGCGGCGTACAGCTTCCCGTCCGGGCCGAGGCGCAGTTGCATCACGGCCGTGCTGGGCAGGTTGTGGCCCAGGACCTGCCACTGGGTGGCGCCGGCCGGCCGGTAGAAGGTGGCCAGGTCGGTGCCGAGGGCGAGGCCGCCGTTCGGGAGGAGCTTCACCGTGTTGGCAGGGACGTCGGGAAGGTTGGCCGAGATGTCCGTCCAGTCGGTGCCGCCGTTCTTCGAC
The DNA here is from genome assembly GCF_040298185.1 of Streptomyces sp. NPDC001634. Lineage (NCBI taxonomy): Bacteria > Bacillati > Actinomycetota > Actinomycetes > Kitasatosporales > Streptomycetaceae > Streptomyces > Streptomyces sp. NPDC001634. The sequence continues at coordinate 9,348 of NZ_JBEOZU010000010.1, forward strand.
TCGAAGATGTGGCCGACGCCCGCACCGGGGCCTTCGGTCCACTTGCGGGAGAAGCCGTTGACAGCCACGTACACATGCTGGGCGTTCGCCGGGTCGACGTCGAAGCCGGAGATGTAGCGGTTCGGGATGGTCCCGTCGACCGGCAGGCTGAGCTGGTGCCAGCCGGTGCCGTCGGCGTTGCCGACGGCGATGCCGCGGGTGAAGCCCTGGTTGTTGCAGGGCCCGCACCAACCGACGTACACCGTGCCGCCCGACGATGCCACGGCGGTGGCCACATGGCCGTCACCGAGGTCGTAGGCGCTCTTCCACTCCGCGCCGGAGCGGATCGCGAAGCCCTTGGTCTGCACCCACACGTGCCGGCCACCGGCCACCCAGGTGTTGGTGTCCTTGGCGTCGGCGGCGATCGGGGCGATGAAGCGGGCGCCCGCGCCGCCCAGGTCCTTGTCCGGCGGGGCGACCTCGAACTCGGTGGCCTTGGACGGGTCCGTGGACCACGAACCGTCGTTGACACCGCAGTTCTGGGTGACCCACATGTCGAGGTAGACGTACTCCTCAGCGATGTTGCAGCCGTTGGCGGGGTCGGCGATGGTGTCGCCGCCGTCCCCTCCGAAGTTGGAGCCCATGACCTTGTCCCGGCCGCGCAGGATCGACTGTCCGTTGTCCTGCAGACCGCCGGTCACCGAGACCCCGCCGTAGGTGAGGTCCTTGCCGACGCCCACGGAGTAGTACTGCAGGGTGTCGAGGGTGCCGTCGCTCAGGGACTGCCAGTCCTTGGCGTGGCCGCCGGAGTCGACCGCGCCGTTCAGCGGGCGCCGGTAGATACCGCCGTCGTTGCCGACGTAGGCCCAGGTCCTGCCCTTGTAGCTGCCGATCGCGACCGCGTGCTGGTCGGAGTGGGTGGTCGGCGAGCAGTCACCGGTCTGCTTGGCCGGATCGATGCTCCAGCAGGGGAAGGGGAAGTTCCAGTACGGGCCCGGTGTGATCCAGCTCTGGCCGCCGTTCTTGGTCTCGAAGACCTCTTCAAGACCGAGGTAGACGTGGTCGGCGTTGGCCGGGTCGACCTGGAGGAACTGGTTGTACCAGGACTGGATGCCCGGCATGTAGCCCGCGCCCTGAAGCGCGGATCCGGACGCCTTCAGCTTGGTGTAGTCCGCGATCAGCGTCCACGGCCCGAACGGCGAACCGTTCTTCGACACGTACACGCCCTTCAAGCCGCTGTCCGGGTTGGCGGCCATCTGCGCCGGCGACTGGTCGACGGCGTACAGACGCGAGCCGTCCGCCGCCGCGGCGAACGTCATGTTGCCGACATCATCACTGCTGGTGGGCAGGTCCCCGAGCCCGCTGACCGGCTTCCAACTGCCGTCGCCCTGCTTGGCGTACAGCCCGTTGTAGGTGTCGCCGCCGCGCCAGCCGACCGCGAGCAGGACCTTGTTCGGGTCCTTCGGGTCGACGGCGACGTCGTTGGCGATGTTCTTGTACGGTGCGCTCGGGTCGGACGCCTTCGAACCGCCCGGCAGATAGTCCGGGTTGGGGGCGAACTCCTGCTTCCACGGCCCGGACAGGGTGGTCGTGGAGTGCGACCACACGCCGGTGCTGGTCGCCGCCCACACCTTGGTGCCGGCGAACCGCAGTGCGTGGATGACGGTGGACTCCAGTTCGGCACCGCCCACCCGGTCGCCGGGCTGGAACTGCCCGTGACGTGGATCCTTCAGCACGTAGACGCCCGTACCCACGAAGGACGTTGCCCCGGTGTTGGACTCGCCCGTGGCGTACCAGAGCCGCTTCTGGCTGTCCAGGGAGAGGGTTCCCGTCGACAGGGACGGCAGCTTGTCGGAGATCGGCTTCCAGTGGCCGCCGCCGGTCGTGGACCGGAAGACGCCGCCGTTCGCGCCACCCGCGTACACATAGCCCTGGTCGTCGGCCGCGATCCCGGTGATCCTGCCGGTCACATCGCCCGCGCCACCGCTGGAGTTGGAGTTCACATCGCGGTAGCGGGGGTCGTCGGAGTTGTACGCCTTCTTGGTGACATGGTCCCAGCTGCCGCGCGTGTGCCGCATCGATTGCAGCTGCTGCCAGGCTGCCCCGTAGGCGCCGGGTGCGACCACACCGGGCGCGGTGCGCGCCTCGGTGAACTGGGCCGTGGCTTCGGCGGAGTTCTCGGCCTCGTCGGCGCCGTCGTCTTCGCCCTCGGACGCGGCGAACGCGGACATTCCATGGCCCGCGTGCACCGCCTTGACGTGCTGACGGCCTACGGTGGCCTGGTGCCGCGCCTGCCAGGGCCGGGGTCTGATGTCGGTCGACGCCGCGAACGACTGGGTGCTTACCAGTCCGAATGCGGCGGCCACGACGGTGCAGGTGATGAACCGTCGCTGATGCCGTTGGGGCGTCATGCCCTCTCCTCCCTGCACCGGGCATATGGGGGTGTCCCGGCGCAGGAGGGATCTTGGCGTGACCACAACAGTCACACCAAGGGATCACAGGAAAAATGGCGTGGAGTTTACGTTTGCCGCTCATTCAGCCATGAACTTCCCTCTGATCAGGGCTATGTGGGGCTGAAGGCCCTGGGATTGGCCCAGGGCGTGGCCGGTACGAGGGCGGAGTTCAGCCCGGGCAGGCTCTGGTCACCGGATGACCCGGTGCGGCTGAGCCGCCCGGAGGGCAGTCGCGCGTGGCGTGGCCGTGGCCGCCGCCGCGAAGGGGCCGTAGCCCGTGGTGGGGAACAGCCCGCTGTAGGCGTCCGTGGAGTCCTGCGGCGCGTTGTCATTGGTCTCGACGAACAGCGGCCGTACGGCGAAGGGGCCGTCGGCTGCGAGGCCCTCGTAGTCGCCGAGGAAGTGGCCCCACCCGGCGTAGGGGGCCTGGAGCCAGTCGAAGACGCGGGAGATGCGGCGCTCGGTGGGGTGGTTCTCGGCGCCGCGCGGGAAGGTGAGCAGCCATGCGGCGGTGGGCAGAGTGGTGGTGTTCCCGGCCGTGAGGTACCGCAGGTCGTAGTAGGTGAGCGCGACCGTGCCGCGGGCGTCCACGCTGATGGAGGGTGTGAAGGCGGGTGCGGTGGCGACCTGGTTGACCCTCGTCGGAGCGGACCAGGTGCGGCCGCCGTCGGTGGAGTGGGTCAGTTCCACGGAGTTGTAGGCGCCGCCGCTGAAGTCCGAGCCCTCGTAGGCGACATACAGCTCACCGGTGTGCGGGTCGATGGCGACGTTCGGCAGGTCGCCGCCCGCCCGCAGGGCCTTGGTCGAGTCGCCGGGGGCGTTGGGGTCGACCTCGCTGACGGCCGTGTCCTTGGCGACGGTGACGGGCTTGCTCCAGGTGCGGCCCTCGTCGGTCGACTTGGCAATGCCGAAGTGCAGGTCGGTGGGCGTGAAGGTGCCGGCGGTGTAGTCGATGTCGTACGTCTGCCAGTCGAAGACGTCGTAGAGGGTGTCGGTACGCGGGTCGACGACGATGACGTTGCCGATGGTCTGCGAGTGGGGGACGACCGAGGTGTCCACGAACGGGCGGGCCGTGGACCAGTGGCGCCCGCCGTCCCGGGTGATGGAGATGTAGCCGGGTCCGTCGTAGACCTTGGCGGAGTCGTCCTCGTCGATACGGTCCCAGACCTGGTAGGCGACTCCGGGATGGACCGGGTCGGCGGTGACGGAGTTCTTGTCGTCGGTGAACTGAGCCTGCGTGTCGTCGATCAGGGGGACGGTGTGCGTCCAGGTGCGCCCTCCGTCGTACGACGTCGAGGCGGCCACGCCGTTGCGCGCGTCGGTCGAATCGAACACCAACCCGCTGGCATAGACCGTACCGTCGGGGCCGGTACTCACCCAGCCGTCGGACGCGCGCTGGTAGTTGAGCCCGCCCGACGCGCAGTGCGTGAACGGGAGCGGGGTCTCGGTGAAGTACCGCCCGTCGTGGGAGTACGTGGCGGTCAGGCCGCGTGCGCCGCCGTTGGACCAGCGGTCCTGCTGGAAGATGCCGACCGTGTTGCGTGGGTCGAGCGGGCTTGCGGTGACGTACGGTTCGTCCTCCGCCGAGGGGTAGTTGGTGCCGCTCCCGTCGCCGCTGATGTCACAGGCGGCGTAGGGGTCACCGGGCGAGACCAAGTGGACCGGCTGACTGTCGCTCGCCGCGGCGGAACTGTCCACGGCGGCCACCAGCAGGAACGCAGCCGCGGCGGCTACGAAAGACGCTCTTGTACGTGTGCGCATGGCGATTCCCCAACTCCCCGAACAGCGGTCCGACTTGGGCTGTGCTGGCGCGTGTGCGGTCCCCGTGTCGACGGGACATGGGTCGCCTGACGAGGCTAACGCGGCGCCATACAAAGGAAGTTGGCAGCTGCGGTCAAGGACGCGTCAATTAAGGTCCGCCTCAGGGCTGTCACTGGTGGCCTGCCGGGAGCGGCCGAGGGCGGAGAGGGCGGCGGCCAGGACGAGGGCGGCGGCGCCGGACACCAGGAGCGGGACATGCCCGTCGGCGCCCCAGGCGAGCCCGGCCCACAGGCCGGCGAGGAGAACGGCGGCGCCGGTGGCGCCCTGGTAAAGGCCCTGCGCCGTGCCCTGTTGGCGGTCGGGGACGAGGGTGGAGATCCAGGCTTTGCCGACCCCGTCGGTGCAGGCTGCGAATCCGCCGTACAGGGGCAGAACCACGAAGACCAGCCAGGGCGCATGGATGAGGCCGAGGCCGAGGTAACCGACGGCGAAGAAGATCAGACCCGCCGCGAACACGAGCGGGCGGGGCAGTCGGTCGGACAGGGCTCCGGCAGGGTAGGCCAGGGCAGCGTAGGCGAGGTTGTAGACCGCGTACGCGCCCACCACTCCCGCCGTGGACAGGCCCAGATCGTGGGCACGCAGGAGGAGCAGGGCGTCGGGGAAATTGACCAGGTTGAAGACGAGCAACAGGGCCAGGACGCGCCAGTACGGGCCGGGCAGGGAACGCCATGGAGTGCCCGCGGCCTTCGCCGACGCGTTGCCCGCCCGGCCCGGGTCGCGGACGGCGGCGACCAGGGCGACCGAGGCGACGGCCGGGATCACCGCGATCCAGAACAACGGCCGCAGACGGTGGTCGAGCGCCTCGTACAGCGCCAGGCCGGCAAGCGGGCCCACCACGGCACCCGCGGTGTCGGCGGCCCGGTGCAGCCCGAACACCTTGCCGCGCTGCCCGTTCGGGATGCCGTCCACGAGGAGGGCGTCGCGTGGTGCGCCGCGCATACCCTTGCCGAGTCGGTCGACCACCCTTGCCACCAGCACCATTGGCCACACGGTGGCGAGGGCGACGAGCAGCTTGCCGAGCGCGGCCAGCCCGTAGCCCACGCCGATGAGCGGCCGACGCGAGAAACGGTCGGCGAGGTGTCCCGCGGCGACCTTGGTGACCGAGGCGGCGCCCTCGGCCAGGCCCTCGATGGCACCGACCACGGCGGGCGGGGCGCCCAACACCATGGTCAGGAAGATCGGCAGGATCGGGTAGAGCAGTTCGCTGGCGGCGTCCTGGAGGAAGGACACCCCGCACAGCACTTTGACGTTGCGGGTCAGCCACACCGGACGGCCTGCTGACGAAGGTGTAGCCGTGGGCCCGTTCACGGGTGAAGGACCTCCAGGATCCGGTCGAGCGCCGAGGCGGCGTCGACCAATACGAGTGCCGTTGCGCCGACCATGAACGCGGCCGGCACGGTGGCGCTGTGCCGGCTTTCGGGGCGTGCGCCCAGGAGGGCACGCACCCGGGCGGTCACCTGATGGCGCAGGGGCCAGTGTGCCTCAGGCAACAACGGACATCCGAACCGGGTTCCGTCAGCGAAGCTGCTCGGCGAACGCCTCGTAGGCCCGCTCGTCGAAGAGGACGAACAGGACCTCCTCGACGTCGGTGACCGCCTCCCGCACGGTCTCGACCGCGATCCGTGCGGCGTCCTCCATCGGCCAGTGATAGACGCCCGTGGAGATGGCCGGGAACGCCACGCTACGGGCGCCGAGTTCGTCGGCGACCCGCAGGGACTCGCGGTAGCAGGAGGCCAGGAGCTCCGAACGGTCCTCCCCTTGGGAGAACACGGGACCCACAGTATGGATGACCCAGCTCGCGTCGAGTTCGCCCGCCGTGGTGGCGACCGCCTGGCCGGTGGGCAGGCCCTTGCCATAGTGGGAGGCGCGGAGTCTGCGGCAGTCCTCGAGGATCGCCGGGCCCCCGCGCCGGTGGATCGCGCCGTCCACGCCTCCGCCGCCGAGCAGCGAGGAGTTGGCCGCGTTGACGATCGCATCGGCGCTCTGCCGGGTGATGTCCCCCTGGACCAGGGTGATGGTGGTCATGTCTGTCTCAGCCTCCTCCACACGGCCTTCGCCGCGTTGTGCCCGGACATGCCGTGCACGCCGGGGCCCGGCGGGGTCGCCGACGAGCAGATGAAGACGGCCGGGTGCGGGGTGCTGTACGGGAACAGGGACGGTCTGGGGCGCAGCAGGACCTGGAGCCCGGACACCGCGCCGGTGGCGATGTCGCCGCCGACGTAATTGGCGTTACGGGCGGCCAGTTCGGGTGGGCCGGCGGTGGCGCGTGCGAGGACGCGGTCTCGGAAACCCGGTGCGTAGCGCTCCAGTTGGCGTTCTATGGCGTCGGTGAGATCTCCCCTCCAGTTGTTCGGCACATGGCCGTACACCCAGAAGACCTGCTTGCCGGCAGGGGCCCGGGTGGGGTCGGCAACGCTGGGCTGCACGGTGATGAGGAACGGCGGATCGGGCGCGCGGCCCTCCCTGGACGCGGCGCGCAGGGCGGTGCCGATCTCCGCGCTGTTCGCCCCGATCTGCACGGTGCCGGCGACGCGGGGCTCCTTCGCGGTCCATGGCACCGGGCCGTCCAGCGCGTAGTCGACCTTGAAGACGCCGGGGCCGTACCGATACCCCTCGTAGTACCTGCCGAAGCCGGCGATCCGGGCCAGGGCGGTGGGCGAGGTGTCGAAGACGTACGCGCGCGCCGGGGGCAGGTCGTCGAGGCGCTTGACCTCGTAGTCGGTGTGGACGGCGCCGCCGAGGTCCTTGAGGTACGCGGCGAGGGCATCCGAGATGGACTGGGAGCCGCCGCGGGCCACCGGCCAGCCGCGGGCGTGCGCCGCCAGCGCGAAGACCAGGCCGATCGCGCCGGTGGCGACGCCGCTGAGCGGGGCCATCACATGCGCGACGAGCCCGGCGAACAAGGTCTTCGCCCGCTCGTCGCGGAAGCGGCGCATCAGCCAGGTCGACGGGGGCAGGCCGACGAGCCCGAAGCGGGCCAGAGTGACCGGGTCGCGGGGCAGCGCGGTCAGGGGCAGGGACATGAAGTCCCGGGCCAGCGTGTCCCAGCGGCTCAGGAAGGGCTCGACCAGCCTGCGGTAGGCCCCCGCGTCCCGCGGTCCGAACGAGGCGGCCGTCTCGGCCACGGACCGGGACAGCACCGCGGCCGTGCCGTCCCGGAAGGGGTGGGCCATCGGCAACTCGGCGTGCAGCCACTCCAGGCCGTACCGCTCCAGGGGCAGTGCCCGGAACGCGGGCGAGTTGATGCCGAGGGGGTGGGCCGCGGCGCACGGGTCGTGCCGGAAGCCGGGCAGGGTCAGCTCCTCGGTGCGGGCGCCGCCGCCGATGGTCCCGCGTGCCTCGAAGACGGCCACGGAGAAGCCTCGGCGGGCCAGCTCCACGGCAGCTGTCAGTCCGTTGGGCCCCGCTCCCACCACGACTGCATCGAGCATCGACGGCACCTTCGGACTCCTTCGTCAGCCGACGGCCACTGGGGATCAGGATATGCCGGGGGACTGACAGCCCTGGGGCGCGGGGGGCCGCCGCCGGGTGAGGAGAAGATTCCGCTTTTCCCCCTCGGAACAGGGCGTTTCCGTGCCGCAGGAGGGTGGCTTCCATGCCGGAGTACGGGAGCCTGCGGTTCCGAGGAGGGGGAGCTTGCGGTGCGGAGCAGGGCGGTGTCAGGCCTTGCCCGACAGCAGCTCCACCACCCGGCGGGCCGTGGCCTCGTCCCGGGCCGCGGTGAACGGCAGGACGTTGCCGCCCGTGATGCGGAACGGTTCACCCGTCAGCGTGAGGTGCACGCCGCCCGCCTCCTCGACCAGGAGGAGCCCCGCCGCGTGGTCCCAGGCCGCCTCCCAGGAGAAGGCCGTGGCGTCCAGCTCGCCGCGGGCGATGTGCAGGTACTCCAGGCCCGCCGAGCCGCAGAAGCGCGGATGGACACCCTCCGTCTGCAGACCGAGAAGCGCGCGCTTCTGCTCGTCCGTCGTGTAGTAGGGGTGGGACGTGGCCACCTCCAGGTCGCGGCCGGGCGCGGGCGAGCCGGAGTGCAGGCGCTCGCCGTCGAGGAACGCGCCCCCGCCCCGGATCGCCGTGGCCATGTGGTCCAGGGCCGGTGCGAACGTCCACGAGGCGTGCACGACGCCGCCCTGGGCGAGGGCGACCATCGTGCAGAATCCGGGGTCTCCGTGGACGAACTGCCGGGTGCCGTCGACCGGATCGACGATCCAGACGGGCGCCTCGCCCCGTACCGCCTCATACGTCACGGGGTTGGCGTGGACCGCCTCCTCGCCCACCACGACCGAGCCGGGCAGCAGCTTGGCGAGCGCCTCGGTGAGATAGGCCTCGGCCTTGCGGTCGGCGTCCGTGACCAGGTCGTGCGGGCCGCTCTTCTCGTCGATCTCGTGCGCGGCGAGCTGGCGGAAACGCGGCATGATCTCGGTGGCGGCCGCCTTGCGCACGGCCTCCTCCACGTCGGACGTGCCGTGGGCGAGAAACTCGTCGATGGTTTCGATGTCTACGATCATTCCTCCATGAGAGCATGCGCCACTGACAATCCCCGCCGTGCCGGTGTACTCAGGGTGGAATCGGCATGAATTGGGGGCTTCGCGGCCCGAGGCGGCAGGTTCAGCGTCCGACCGCGTACCCCTGCATCCCGCGCGGGTTCGCCGCCGCCGAGAGCACGCCCGTCTCCGGGTCCCGGGCGACCGCGCACAGCCGCCCCTCGGACCAGGCCTCTCCGACCGTCACGTCATGGCCGCGCCGGCGGAGCTCCTCGACGACCCCGGGGTCCGTGCGGGACTCGACGGTGACGCTGCCGGGGCGCATGCCGCGCGGGTAGAAGGAGCCGGGGAAGCTGTCGTTGTGCCAGTTCGGGGCGTCGATGGCGCCCTGGAGGTCGAGGCCCCCGCGGACCGGCGGGCGCAGGGCGGCCGCCAGGAAGAAGTGCAGCTGCCACTGGTCCTGCTGGTCACCGCCGGGCGTACCGAACGCCAGCACCGGCACCCCGTCACGCAGGGCGATCGAGGGGGTGAGCGTGGTGCGGGGCCGGCGCCCCGGCGTGAGGGAGTTCGGCAGGCCCTCGTCGAGCCAGGTCATCTGGAGCCGGGTGCCGAGCGGGAAGCCCAGCTCGGGTACGACCGGGTTGGACTGCAGCCAGCCGCCGCTGGGCGTGGCCGCGATCATGTTGCCCCAGCGGTCGACGACATCGAGATGGCAGGTGTCGCCGCGGGTGGCGCCGTCGGCGGCGACGTCCGGTTCGCCCGGCACCGGGGACGCGGGGCTCTTCGCGACCGTCGGTTCGCCGACGCCCATGGGGTCGAAGCCGGGGTCCTCGACGGCCACCACGCGCGCGTACTCGCTCATGCGCGGGACGCGCCCGCCAGGGGCTCCGGGTCGCAGCTCGTACGACGCCTTGTCGCCGATCAGGGCGCGCCGCCCGGCGTTGTACGTGTCCGACAGCAGCTCGTCGAGGGGCACCTCGGCCGCGTCCCCGTACCAGGCCTCACGGTCGGCCATGGCCAGCTTGCAGCCCTCGATCAGCAGGTGCACGTAGTCCGCGGTGCCGTACCGCGGCAGCTCGGGCGGGAGGAGGGCGAGCTGCTGCAGCAGGACCGGCCCCTGGCTCCAGGGGCCCGCCTTGCACACGGTCCAGCCGTTCCAGTCGTACGTCGCCGGGGCCTCGTAACCGGCGGTCCAGGCGGTCAGGTCGGCGGCTGTCAGGGTGCCGCTGTGGCGCTCGCCGCTGGTGTCCATGGTGGGCCGCCGGGCCTGCCGGACCAGCGCCTCGGCGATGAACCCGGACCGCCACACCTCGCGTGCCGCGTCGATCTCGGCCTCCCGGTCGCCCGCCCCGGCGACCTCGGCGAGCAGTCGCTTCCAGGTGGCGGCCAGCGCGGGATTGCGCAGCAGCTCACCGGGGCGCGGTGCCCTCCCGCCGGGCAGATAGACCGCGGCCGACGAGGTCCACTCCGTCTCGAACAGCTCGCGTACGCTCTCGACGGTCTCGCCGACGCGCTCCACGGGCGCGTGCCCGTGCTCGGCGTAGCCGATGGCGTACTTCAGGACATCGGCGAGGGGCTTGGTGCCGTGGTCGCGCAGCAGGAGCATCCAGGCGTCGAACGCACCCGGGACGGCCGCGGCAAGCGGCCCGGTACCGGGTACGAGATCCAGACCCAGTCCCCTGTAGTGGGCGATCGTGGCTCCCGCGGGCGCGACGCCCTGTCCGCACAGCACCCGCACCGCGCCGCCCGCCGGGGCGAGGAGGATCGGGACCTCGCCTGCGGGTCCGTTCAGATGCGGCTCGACCACATGCAGCACAAACGCCCCCGCCACGGCCGCGTCGTACGCGTTGCCGTCATCCTCCAGGACGGCCATCGCCGACTGCGAGGCCAGCCAGTGGGTGGAGGACACCATGCCGAAGGTGCCCTGGAGGGTGGGGCGGGTGCTGAACATATGGCCTCTCACCTCGCTGTTTCCGTGCATCGGCCAAACCGGTCGGCGCTCGGGACCGGTCCTGGGGAGAATCCGGGGAGTTCGGGCAGGAGCTCTCCCCCGTCCGCTCCCCAGGCAGGCTACCGATCGGGCCCCGCCCCGCGCCGGGAGGTGGGCGGCGCCGTATGGCGGTTGGTGCCGCCTGTTCGAAGAACTTCATGGCCATGAAGCCGTGCGCATAGCTGCCGCCCGCACGCAGTGCCGCCGCGATCCTGGTGGTCTCCGCCAGTTTCCGCCTGGGTCGCAGCCGCGGAGTGCGCGGCCCTTTTTCGTGTGCACTTCGATGCAGTACGCCCACTGCGTGGTCAGTGCCACGGCCACGGAGCGGTCGCCCCCGCCGTCGTGCGCACCCCGAGCGGAGTCGACGTCCACGCACCCTCGCAACACAGGCCATTGCCACTGCAGCCGCATCGGTCACTCTGTATCGATGTCGGGCTGGATCTCCACGGTGAAGGCCGCGTCCTCGGGGCCGTCGCCTTCCTCGTCCTCCCAGACGATCACGCGCACATGCCTCTGCCCGGTGCCGCGCACCTCCCACTCGGTCACCAGGTCGGTGATGACGAGGGCGGCGACGTACTCGGCGGCCTCTTGGGGACCGTCGGTGGTGACGGTCCCGCGCCACCGCTCGGGACGGCCGCCGTAGGGGCGCCAGCCCCGCGAGCCATGCGGCTCGTCAACCCGGTACACCCAGCCCTTCTCGGTGCCCATGGCACCGATCCTTCCACTCGAGGAGCACTGCGCGCAGCTTCGGATCGACGCCCATCAGCGCGGGTCGACCGGCTGAAAAAGCTGCTCCGAAGGCATCATCGAGCCGGCTGCTCGGGCGCCCGGAGTCACTGCTCCGGGGTCAGGTGCCCCAATCCGTTCTCCAGCAGCGCGAACGCATGTTCCGCATCAGCCACCGCACCTGCATGGCGCGCGTCGGCCGACTCCCCGTACGCAAGGCGATCGGCGTTGTCCTGTGCCAGCGCCCAGTGGACCCCGACGATCTGGACGGCAGCAAGCCGCGCGGTGAGTTCCGGAGTGTCCGCCGTTTCCTGCAATGCCTTGGCGAGTGCGCGTTCGGCGCCGGTCTTGAACCGTTCCATCCGGGCCACCAGTGAGGGCGCGTCGAGGATCATGCGGTGGAGCCTGCGCACCTGGGGGTGGTCGTTGAGCCCGGTGATCGGATCACGCTCGCTCAGCCCCTTGAGGAAGTGCTCGCGCACTGCGGTCAGCGGGGCGGTGCCGGGCGGGCGGGCCCGCACAACGCGTGCGATTTCGGTCTCATGGTCGGCCAGGCGATGTACCACGAGGTCTTCCTTCGCCGGGAAGTAGGCGAAGAGCGTCCGTTTGGAGACTTCGGCCGCCTCGGCCACCTGGGCCACCGAGACCTGGTTGAAGCCGTGTTCGAGGAACAGCGCGATCGCCGCATCGGAGATCGCTGCGTGGGTCCGCTGCTTCTTTCGTTCCCGTAGCCCTGGCTTGCCGTCCACGGCGTCCACCGTAGCAGACCGCTTCCCCGAGTATATTTCTGCACCTGGTATATATTTACCCCCGGGCGAGAGATGAGACGGAGTGAGGGTGTTGGCCGAGATCGGGACTGAGGTCGTTGTCGCGGGCGCCGGCCCGACGGGACTGGTGCTGGCGTACGAACTGGCTCTGGCCGGGGTCGAGACCCTGGTGCTGGAGAAGCTGTCCCAGCGCATCGAGCAGGTGAAGGGTGGCGGGGTTCAGCCCCGTACCGCTGAGCTGCTGGACTCGCGCGGGCTGCTGGAGCCGTTGCTGAAGCGGGCCATGCCGCGTGATCCGGTGGGCGGGCATTTCGCGGCCCTGCCCGTGCCCTTGGACTGCGCTCCCTGGCGAACCAGGCACCCTTTCCCGATCGCGATCGCTCAGTGGGAGATCGAGGAAGTGCTCGAGGAGCGGGCGATCGCCGCCGGCGCGCGGGTTCTGCGCGGCACTGCCGTCTCAGGGGTCGCGTCGGACGACGACGGTGTGGTCGTGACGGCGGGCGGTCTGCAGGTGCGGGCTCGCTACCTGGCGGCGTGCGACGGCGGCCACAGTACGGTGCGGAAACTGCTCGGGCTGCCGTTTCCCGGTAGGCCCGGGACTCACCAGGCGGTGTTGGCCGACATCCGCCTGTCCGCCGTTTCGTCGCTGGTGCCGCAGCAGATGGGGCATATGAGCAGCCTGACCCGTCATGCGGGCGGTTACTGGGCCATGCTGGTCCCTCTCGGCGGCGACCGGTACCGGTTCACCTTCGGGCGTGCGGACCAGGCGGACACCACCGCCGACATCCCCGTCACCCCCGAGGAGATCACTACCGCACTGCAGGCCGTGTACGGCCATGAGACCACCCTCGGCGCCGTGGACAACTCTTCGCGGTTCACGGACGCCACTCGCCAACTGGAGCACTACCGCGCGGGCCGTGTCCTGTTCGCGGGCGACGCCGCGCACATCCACCCGCCGCTGGGTGGCCAGGGTCTCAACCTCGGCATACAGGACGCGTTCAACCTCGGCTGGAAACTGGCCGCGGCCGTGAGGGACCGGGCGCCGAGCGGCTTGCTGGACAGCTACCACGCCGAACGGCATCCGGTCGGAGCCCAGGTCCTGCACCACACGTCGGCGCAACGGGTCCTGGCCGATCCGAACCCGAGCGAGGACGTGGCCGCCCTGCGTGACATCTTCATCGACCTGCTGCGGCTGCCCGACACCAACCGCCATCTCGCAGGACTGATGTCCGGCCTCTCACTGCGCTACGAGCTGTCCGGGGAACATCCGCTCACGGGGCAACGCATGCCGGACGCCGACCTGATCACCGAAGCCGGCCCCGCCCGGCTGTCGACGCTGTTCGGCTCGGGGCACGCCGTCCTGCTCGATCTGGCCGGAACCGTCCCGGCCGACCTCCGGCTCCCGCCACGAGTCGACCTCGTCCGGGCCACATGCACCGACGATTTGGGCGCTGCCGCCCTGCTCATCCGTCCCGACGGCTATGTCTGCTGGGCTGCGGACAGCTCCGCCGCCTGCGGCGATACCCTGCTCGCCAGCCTGCTCTCCGCAATCGCAGGCAATCTTGGGCAGGTGCACTGAGGCCGGGTGCCCGCCAAGACGCGACTGCATTCACGCGATCGGTGGCCCATCCGCACGGCCTGGCCGCTCGGAGCCCGACAGGCGATCTTCAGAACTCCGAGGTGTCGATCTCCAGGCCGAAGGGGACGGGCAGGGGTACGGGCGTGCCGAAGGGCAGCGGGCCTTTGACCTCGGTGTAACCGAGCCGTCCGGGAGCGGTGTAGAGCGTGCAGGAACGTTCCTGACGGTCGACGAGCAGATAGAGCGGGGCGCCGTATTCCGCACAACGCTTCCGTTTGACGATGCGGTCGGTGTCGCCATTGCTTTCCGAAGTGACCTCGACGATCAGTAGCGTCTGGCCGGGCACCAGGGCACCGGTGCCTTTGGTGACTTCTCTCGGTACAACGGCCAAATCCGGCACGTACCAGTTGCTCGTCCCCGGCAGGTCCAGATTGCCGGAACCAGCGCTACAGCCCAGCCTGTCCAGCGCTGGTACAAGCTGTCGACGGATCTGATCCGCAACGCCCTCGTGATCCCAAGACGGCACCAACTGTTGGATGACCCCCTCGACGATCTGCACCCGGTCACCCTGGATGTGCTGGATCGCGTACTTGAGTGCTGTTTCGGGGTCGGCCACAGCACATGTATGCGGTTGAGTGCTCATCGGTTCTCCGTCGGACATCGTGTCTGCAGCATGACCACCGTTCCCGGTCTACCGCAATCCGTCACGCCCCCAGGTCGATCCCGAACGCAGATCACCCCAACCGGTGACCCTCACCCCGCGGAGCCACCAGCCCCGACTCGAAGGCGAAGACCACCAGCTGCGCCCGGTCCCGCGCACCCAGCTTCGTCATTGCCCGGCTGATGTGGGTCTTGGCGGTGAAGGGGCTGATGACCATGTGCGCGGCGATCTCCTCGTTGGTCAGGCCGCGGGCGGCCAGCGCCGTGACCTCGCGTTCGCGGCGGGTCAGGCACTCCAGGCCGGGGGCGGTGGTGCGGTCCGGGGGCCGCGACACGAACTCGCCGATCAGGGTGCGGGTGACCGACGGGGACAGCAGGGCCTCGCCGCGTGCAACCACCTCGATGGCCTGCAACAGGTCCGCGGGCTCGGTGTCCTTCAGCAGGAAGCCGCTCGCGCCCGCGCGCAGCGCCTCGAAGACGTACTCGTCCAGGCCGTAGTTGGTGAGGATCACCACGCGGACGGGCGCCAGCGCCGGATCGGCGGCGATCCGTCGGGTCGCCTGGATACCCGTCATCACCGGCATCTGCACATCGATCAGCGCGATGTCCGGGACCTCGGCGCGCACGAGCGCCAGCCCCTGCTCGCCGTCCGCCGCCTCGCCGACCACCTCGATGCCCTCCTCGGCGTCCAGCAGGGCCCGGAACCCGGCTCGCATCAGTGCCTGGTCGTCGACGAGCGCCACCCTGATCATCCCGGCTCACCCCACGGCAACCGCGCCCGCACCGAGAAGCCGCCCGCCGCGCGCGGGGCGGCGTGCAGCGTGCCGCCGAGGGCCGTCACGCGTTCACGCATGCCGGTGAGTCCGGTGCCCGGCGCCGGAGGGCGAGCCGGGTCGGCGGTGCCGTCGTCGTCCACCCGTATCGTCAACTCCTCCTCGCCGTAGTCGAGTCCGACGCACACCTTCGCCCCTCCCGCGTGCCGTACCGCGTTCGTGAGGGCCTCCTGGACGATGCGGTACACGGCACGGTCGACCGTCGCGCTCAGGGGGCGCTCGTCGCCGGTCACCGTCAGTTCGGCGGCGAGGCCCGCCGCGCGGGCGCGCTCAACGAGCTGGGCCGGTGTACCCGTCGGCCCGTCGGTGCGCAGTACCTCCAGCGTGCCGCGCAGCTCCCGCATCGCCTCGCCACTCGCCTCCTGGATGGCGAGCAGCGCGGGCGGCACCTCCTCGCCGCGCTTGCGGGCGAGATGGACCGCAACACCCGCCTGGAGCTTGACGATCGAAATGCTGTGCGTGAGGGAGTCGTGCAACTCCCGTGCTATGCGGAGGCGTTCCTCGCCCGCGCGGCGCAGGGCGGCCTCCTCACGGGTGCGTTCCGCCTCCAGGGCGCGCTGTTCGGTCTGGCGCAGATACGCCTGCCAGTTGCGGTCGGCCAGGCCCGTCACCACCGCGCACAGGAACCAGCCGGCGAGCAGTGCGGCGCGCTCCACCACGTCCTGGGTGGCGGGGCCCGTCGCCACGTACCCCGCGAGGTACACGACGCTCGCCGCGCCCGCGAGGCCGCGGTGCCCCGCGCGGGAGGCCGTGTGCACGGCACCCAGGACAGGGAGGGCGGCCACCGGCCCCGGGTGGGCGTGCAGCACGTATGCCGTGCCGGTTGCCGTCGCCACCGCCAGCACCGCACGCGGGGCCGCGCGGTAGCACCCGAGGGCGGCCGAACCCAGCACGATGAGACCGTAGTCGACGGCGGTGGTGTCCCTGTCGAAGGCGGCCGCGATCACGACGAGGGCACCGACGACGACCGCAAGGGCCGCGTCGGCGAGAAGCCTGCGTGTGACCGGGTGCCCGCTCATGCCCGCACAGTAGACCGCCGCACCGACACCGTCTTCAGCCCTGTGGACGGCTCCCCGACTACTCCCGGCGCAGTAGTTCCGGCCGTGGCGGGCTCCGACGCCGTAACCTCGACTTCCTTCACCCGTACGACGACTGGGCGCACCCCCGAAGCGCACCCTGCTGCACATGTCCACACCATTCCGCTACACCAGGCCTCTGCCGCCCAAGTCGGCGACCGGCCGCGTCGCCGAGGTCTACGCGCAGATCTCCCGTGATTTCGGCATCGACCGGCCGCCCACTTTCGTGGTGCTCTCGTCCGCGCCGGAGATCCTCGCCCCGGCCTGGGCCTTGATGCGCGAGTCGCTGATCGCGGGCGCCGGCAGCCGGACCGGCAAGGAACTGGCCGCCCTCGGGGTGTCGCTCGCCAACAAGTGCCCGTTCTGCGTGGACGCGCACACCATGCTGCTGCACGCCACAGGGGACCACGCGCTCGCCGAGCGGCTGGCCCGCGGGGAGAGGCCACAGAACGAGGAACACGCGCGCGTACTCGACTGGGGCCGGGCGACCCGCGTCCCGGGCGCCGTCCTGGAGCCGTATCCCTTCCCGAGCGAGCACGCCCCCGCCTACCTGGGCAGCGCATTCGCCTTCCACTTCATCAACCGCATCGTCTCGGCCCTGCTGACCGAACAGCTCCTGCCGGGAAACGCCCAGCGGTTCCGGGCCGTACGGAGCATCGCCGGCCGCGCGGTCGCCAGGACCGTACGCAGGCCTGCCACGCCCGGCGCAGCGCTGGCCCTGCTCGACGGCCCCGGCCCGGCACCGGCGTGGGCGGCCGGGACGACCGTCGGCCCCGCCTTCGCCGCACTGCGCTCGGCCGCCGCGGCCGGCGCGGGCCTCCTCGACGCGGACGACCAGGCCCTCGTCCGGGAAACCCTGCGGACCTGGGACGGGGCGCACCCGCCCGTCGTCCTGCGCGGATTCCCGCACCGCCGGGAGCGGCCGGCGGCCCGTCTGGCCCTGCTGGCGGCCCTCGCGCCGTACCGCATCACGGAGGAGGACGTGGCCGCCTGGCGGCGGCCCGAGCACACCGATCACTGTCTCGTCCACCTCGTCGCTTTTGGGGCATTCGCGGCAGTCGACCGGATCGAGTCGGCACTGCACCTCCCGGCGGCGAGGGCATGAGGGACACACAACTGCGGGGACAACTTCGGGGACAACTGTGCGGACAACTGCGGGGACATAAAGGGACACACAGCCCGTCAACAGCGGTCCCCCTGTCACCGCGCAGGTACGGAGCGAGTTCACCCTTCCGCCCCACAGGGAGTCATGTGACACTGGCGTCCCGTCCGCAGTGTGGACTCCCTCCGCACCGTCCCCCACGAAAGTGCGCTGTGCAGTCTCTACCTCTGCCACTCGCCCTGACCGCGCGCCTGACGCCGGTCGTCGTGCTCGCCTCGGCGGGCTGGGCCCTGTCGTCCGGGCCGCTCGCCGCGGCCCCGACCACCGGCCATAAGACCGCACAAGAGGGACAGAGCACGCAAAGCGCTCAGAACACCGGCGCCGCCTCCGCGCCTTCGACGTCGGCCGGGGCCAAGGCATACGGCACCGCGCCCGAACCATGCACCAGCCTCTCCGAGGCGACGATCAAGTCCCTGGTCCCGGGCGCCAAGACGGCAGGACAGGAGATCCCCTCGACGGACAGGTCGATCCGGCGCACCTGCTCCTGGAACGCCCTCAAGGGCTACGACTACCGGTGGCTCGACGTGTCCTTCGAGATCATGGACTCGGACGCGACGGCGCAGAAGTCCTACACGCAGCGCACGACGGAGAAGAGCGGCGGAGGGGCCGTTCCAGGTCTCGGCGACTCGGCCTACTCCGTCGTGAACCTCACCACCGAGGACAAGCAACAGACCCGCGAGGGAGTGGTGATGGTCCGCACCTCCAACGCGCTGGTGGTCGTCACGTACAACGGCAGTGACTTCGAGACGAAGAAGGCACCCGGTACGGACGAGATCAACAAGGGCGCCATCAAGGCCGCCAAGGATGCGGTGGCAGCGCTGAAGGACGGTCAGCAGAAGAGCTGACCGTCCTCCGCACGCTCGGCCGAGCAGTCAGACGGTGGCCTTCTCCCGGCCCCGCAGCAGCATCAGCACCAGGTACACCACCATCGACGTGCCCAGGCCCACCGCCCAGCCGTAGTCGGCGAGCGACTTGAGAGCCGGGATGGGACGTCCGTCGATCAGCGGGTGGAAGTCCGCGCCGCCGATCGCCAGGACGCCGCCGGCAACGAAGGCCACGACGGCCCGCCAGTTCCAGCCTCCCGCATACCAGTAGCGGCCGCCCGCGCGGTACAGATCGGTCAGGTCGAGGGAGGCCCGGCGCAGCAGCCAGTAGTCGGCGATGAGAATGCCGGCGACCGTGCCGAGCAGACCGCCGACCAGGCCGAGCCAGGTGAAGATGTAGCCCTGCGGGTCGGAGTACAGCTTCCACGGGAAGATCAGCACACCGAGCACACAGGTGGCGAGGGCGCCGGTGCGGAAACTGATCTTCTGGGGCGCGATGTTGGAGAAGTCGAACGCCGGCGAGACCAGGTTGGCCGCGATGTTCACGGACAGGGTGGCCACCAGCACGGTGACCAACGCGTAGAGCAGACCGACCACGTTGTCCGTCTTGGCGGCCAGCTGTACCGGGTCCCAGATCGGCTTGCCGTACACGGCCTGCGAGCCCGAGGTGACCAGCACCGACAGGAAGGCGAAGAGGGTCATCGTGGTCGGCAGGCCGAGTGCCTGGCCCCAGGTCTGGGCCTTCTGGCTCTTGCCGTAGCGCGTGAAGTCCGGAATGTTCAGCGACAGCGTGGACCAGAAGCCGATCATGCCCATGAGGGAGGGCCAGAACAGCTTCCAGAAGGCGCCGCCCCAGCCGAGCTTGGACGGCTGGTCGAAGAGCGGGCCGAGGCCGCCGGCCTTGCTGCTCATCCACCACAGCATCACAAAGGCGCCGACGAGCACGAAGGGCGCCGCCCAGTTCTCGAAGCGGCGGATGGTCTCCATGCCCCGGTAGATGATGGCTACCTGGATCACCCAGAAGATCGCGAACGACAGCCACATCGTCCAGGCGTAGCCGCCGACAGTGGACGCGTTCGTCCAGCTGTCGCCGATGAGCTTGCCCGCGAGGAAGTAGATCGCCTCGCCGCCGATCCAGGTCTGGATGCCGAACCAGCCGCACGCGACCAACGCCCGTACCACGGCGGGCAGGTTGGCGCCCCGCACACCGAAGGAGGCGCGGGCGAAGACGGGGAACGGAATGCCGTACTTGGGGCCCGCGTGCCCGGTGAGCAGCATCGGGATCAGCACGATCACATTGGCCAGGGCGATGGTGAACACCGCCTGCTTCCAGTCCATGCCGACGGCGATCAGACCGGAGGCCAGGGTCCAGGAGGCCGTGTTGTGGGCCATGCCGACCCACAGCGCCGAGAAGTTGTACGTGGTCCAGGTGCGCTTGTTGACCGGGACCGGGAGCAGGTCCTCGTTGGCGTACGGACCGCTGGGCAGCGGGGAGCCCGGGGCGATCTCCACACGCCCGTCGGGAAGGGTGACTTGGGCGGACACAGGTATGGCCGTGGGAGCGGTGTCGGTCATGGGCAGGCCCATCGTGAGGCGGGACGGGAAAGGCCGTGCGGGTGGCGGCGCCGATGGGGGGTGCGCCCCGGTGGACGAATCAACTGGAGCGCCCTGGGCCCCCTTCCCGGGAGAGCGGGAAGGGGACGAGCGGGGAGGGGGGAAGGCGGGTCGGATGACCCTCTGTGCGCTAGCCGTTGACGGCCGGGATGACCTGGCTCCCGTACGCGTCGATGACGGCTTCCTGTGCGTCGTGCATGTCGTAGACGGCGAACTGGTCGACGCCGAGCTCGCGCAGTGCGGTCAGCTTCTCGATGTGCTTCTCGACCGGGCCGATGATGCAGAACCGGTCGACGATCTCGTCGGGTACGAACTCGGTGTCGGGGTTGCCGCTGCGCCCGTGGTGGGCGTAGTCGTAGCCCTCTCGGGCCTTGATGTAGTCGGTGAGTTCATCGGGTACCGCGACGGAGTGCTCGCCGTACTTGGCGACCAGGTCGGCGACGTGGTTGCCGACCATGCCGCCGAACCAGCGGCACTGCTCACGGGCGTGGGCGAGCGCCTCGGGCGAGTCGTCCTCGGTGACGTACGCCGGGGCGGCGACGCAGATCTTGACGTCGGACGGGTCACGTCCGGCGGCCACGGCCGCGTCCTTCACCGCCTTGACCATGTACTCGGTCAGATACAGGTCGGCGAGCTGGAGGATGAAGCCGTCGGCCTCCTCGCCGGTCATCTTCAGGGCCTTGGGGCCGTACGCGGCCATCCAGACCGGGAGTTCGGCGCCGGGCTTGATCCACGGGAACCTGACGACCGTGCCGCCGAGGTCGGCCTCCTCGCCGCGGCCCAGCGCCCGGATGACCTTCATGGCCTCGCTGATTCGGGCCAGGGTGTTGGGCTTTCGGCCCGCGACGCGCATCGCCGAGTCGCCGCGCCCGATACCGCAGATCGTGCGGTTGCCGAACATATC
The DNA here is from genome assembly GCF_040298185.1 of Streptomyces sp. NPDC001634. Taxonomy (NCBI): domain Bacteria; kingdom Bacillati; phylum Actinomycetota; class Actinomycetes; order Kitasatosporales; family Streptomycetaceae; genus Streptomyces; species Streptomyces sp. NPDC001634. The sequence goes on from NZ_JBEOZU010000010.1 coordinate 30,217, forward strand.
GTTGAGCGTGGCGAACGTGGAGGCCGTGACCTCCCAGGTGCGGGTGCCCGGGTTGGTGACCATCGGGCCGACCGTCAGCTTCTGGGTGTTCGCGAGGATCTGGCTGTAGATCACGAACGGTTCCTGCCACAGCACGGCCGAGTCGAAGGTCCAGCCGTAGCGGAAACCGTTGCGCTCGGCCCGCTTCATCAGGCTGATGACACGCGAGGCCGGCGGGTCGGTCTGCAGGACGAGTCCGAAGTCCATGTGCTCCGCTCCTAGTTGAGGTACTGACAGGTGGAGCGGGGGGTGTAGACGCCATGGCCTGCGTGCCCGGTGTACTCCCGCTCGGTGATGACGGGCTCGCCGCGCGAGAGGACGGTCTCGACCCGGCCGGTGATGCGCTTGCCCTCGTACGCCGAGTAGTCGACGTTCATGTGGTGCGTCCCGACGGAGAGGACCTGCTCGGCGTGCGGGTCGTAGATGACGACGTCGGCGTCCGCGCCGGGCGCGATGGTGCCCTTCTTCGGGTAGAGGCCGAACATCCGGGCCGGGGTGGCGCAGGCGATCTCGATCCACCGGCGGCGCGAGATGTGTCCGTCGACAACGGCCTGGTGCAGCAGGTCCATACGGTTCTCGACGCCCGGCAGACCATTGGGGATCTTGGAGAAGTCGCCCCGGCCCAGCTCCTTCTGGCCGACGAAGCAGAAGGGGCAGTGGTCGGTGGAGACCACCTGGAGGTCATTGGTGCGCAGGCCCCTCCACAGGGCCGCCTGGTGCTCCTTGGGCCGCAGCGGGGTGCTGCACACGTACTTCGCGCCCTCGAAGTCGGGCTCGGCAAGGTTGTCGGTGGACAGGAACAGATACTGCGGGCAGGTCTCACCGAAGACGTTGAGCCCCTCGTCGCGCGCCTTGGCCAGCTCGGCGACCGCCTCCTGTGCCGATACGTGCACGACGTACAGGGGCGCCCCGGCCACCTGGGCGAGCTTGATGGCGCGGTGGGTGGCCTCGGCCTCCAGCAGGGCCTTGCGGACCTCGCCGTGGTAGCGCGGGTCGGTCTCGCCGCGGGCCAGCGCCTGCTCGACGAGGACGTCGATCGCGATGCCGTTCTCGGCGTGCATCATGATCAGTCCGCCGTTCTCGGCGGAGCGCTGCATGGCGCGCAGGATCTGACCGTCGTCGCTGTAGAAAACGCCGGGGTACGCCATGAACTGCTTGAAGGAGGTGACACCCTCCTCGACCAGCAGATCCATCTCCTTTAGCGTCTCCTGGTTCACATCGGAGACGATCATGTGGAAGGCGTAGTCGATGGCGCAGTTGCCCTCGGCCTTGGCGTGCCAGGCGTCCAGGCCCTCGCGCAGCGTGTGGCCGACGCTCTGCACCGCGAAGTCGACGATCGTCGTCGTGCCGCCCCAGGCGGCGGCCCGCGTGCCGGTCTCGAAGGTGTCGGAGGCGAAGGTGCCGCCGAACGGCAGCTCCATGTGGGTGTGGGCGTCGACGCCGCCCGGGATCACGTACTTGCCGGTGGCGTCTATGGCCCGCTCGGCCGTAAAGGCCTCGGCGGCCGGGGTGCCGGACGCGGCGAGGGCGGCGATGCGGCCGTCCTCGATCAGGACGTCGGCGTGGATCTCGTCGGATGCGGTGATGACGAGGCCACCGCGGATGACGATACGGCTGCTCATGCGCTCTCTACTCCCTCTCCTGCGTGGACGCTCCGCTGGTGCGTGGTACGAAAACTGCGGGTTCGTCGTGGCTGGTCGCGCAGTTCCCCGCACCCCTTTCAGGGGCGCGGGGAACTGCCCCCTGTTACGGCGCGGTCAGCGGGCCGTACGCCTCCGGGCGGCGGTCCCGGTAGAACTGCCAGCGGTCGCGCACCTCGCGCAGCTTCGCCATGTCGAGGTCGCGGACAACCAGTTCTGTCTCCTTGTCGCTCGCCACCTCGCCGACGAACTGGGCCTCCGGATCCACGAAGTACGAGGTCCCGTAGAAGTCGTTGTCGCCCAGCTCCTCGACGCCCACCCGGTTGATCGCACCCACGAAGTACTCGTTGGCCACGGCCGCCGCCGGCTGCTCCAGCTGCCAGAGGTAGGCGGACAGTCCACGCGAGGTCGCCGACGGGTTGAAGACGATCTCGGCGCCCTCCAGACCGAGCGCCCGCCAGCCCTCCGGGAAGTGGCGGTCGTAGCAGATGTAGACACCGATCTTGCCGACGGCGGTGTCGAAGACCGGCCAGCCCACGTTTCCGGGGCGGAAGTAGAACTTCTCCCAGAATCCCTTGACCTGCGGGATGTGATGCTTGCGGTACTTGCCGAGGTACGAGCCGTCCGCGTCGATCACCGCGGCGGTGTTGTAGAGGACGCCTGGCTGCTCCTCCTCGTACATGGGCAGGACCAGGACGATGCCCAGCTCCTTGGCGAGCGCCTGGAAGCGCTTGACGATCGGGCCGTCCGGAATCTGCTCGGCGTACTCGTAGAACGCCGGGTCCTGGACCTGGCAGAAGTACGGCCCGTAGAACAGCTCCTGGAAGCACATGACCTGAGCACCCTGCGCGGCCGCGTCGCGGACCGCCTGCTCGTGGACCTGGATCATCGATTCCTTGTCGCCGGTCCAGGCGGTCTGGAAGACGGCGGCACGGATCACTCTGCTCATCGGGACCTCCGGTCGCTCGGTGTGCGGCGAGCCTAGGAAGCACGGCGAGGCGGTTTGAGTTGCACCGTGTCACGTCTGCGGGGGCCCGGCGTTCCACGGTGTCACCCCGGCCCGTGCAGAGCTGTTTCCCGCTCTTTTCCATGGCGTTTCACCCTTGTTGGGCGTCGTGCGCGAGCAGCGCGATGTGCACGGAGGCGGCCTGTTCGAAGTCGTCGAGGTCGACTCCGAGCCGGGCCTGAATGGCCTCGAGGCGGCGGTAGAGAGCGGGCCGGCTGACGTGGTGGAGTTGCGCGGTGCGGGACTTGTTGCGGCCGGTGGCGAGATAGGTCCGCAGCACGGGCAGCAGGTCGCGCTCGGCGTCGCGGCCGCACAACAGCCCGTCCAGCTCCCGCTCGGCGAAGGACTGCACGTGCGGGTCGTCGCGCAGCAGCCTGATCAGACCGCGCAGATGGACGTCCTTGAGGCGGACGACGGCCGGGAGGTCCAGCGCGGCGGAGTGGTCGGCGACGGCGTCGGCCACATGCTGGGCCTCGCGCAGGCCGGCGGGCACATCCTCCCAGGCGGTACGGGGGTCGGCCGCGGCGACGATCGTGCCGCCCGCCCCGGACTCCGTGCGCAGCCGGGCGGCGAAGTGCCCGGTCAGCGCCTCGGCGTCCTGGTCACGGGCGAGGCTGAGGAGCACGGCGGTGGCCCCGTCGGCAAGTTCGGCCACGAGTCCCGGCAGCCCCAGCATCCGCAGCACCCGGTCGAGGTGGGCCGGGTCGCCGTCGCTGACGACGAGGGGGACGAAGGTACGACGGTTGACGGGCAGCCCGGCCGCCCGCGCCCGCGGCAGCAGCTGACGGGCCGGTACGACACCGGAGACGAGGTCGGTCAGCAGGCTCTGCGCGGACTGCTCCTCCCAGGAGTGCGCCGCGCCGCCGAGCATACGGTGCAGGACGAGGGCCTCGGCCGCGCGCTCGGCCAGGAGGCGCCCGATGGGACTGTCGCCCCGGTAGCCGCACAGCACGATCCGGCCCCACCGCTCGCCGTGCCCGCCCAGTTCGGCGCGGACCCAGCCGTCGCCCTCGTTGCCGCCCGCCTGCCGGGCGATGCGCTCCCAGTCGCGCAGCACGTCGTCGACCGCGGACCGCTCCCCCGCCGTGGCAAGGACGCGATGGGCGAGATTGGTGAGGATCACGGGACAGCCGGCGTGCACGGCGACCTCGTCGAGCAGCCGTTGCAGCGGGGCGCATGCGGTGATGAGCCCCGTCAGGGCCGTCCGTACGGACTCCGACAGGCTCACCGCGGCGAACTTGCGCCGCACGAGCCGGGACTGGACCTCCTCGGTCAGTTCCGCGAAGGGGAAGGGCCGGTGCAGGACCACCATGGGCAGCCCGCAGCGCTCGGCTGCCCGGCGCATCACGTCCGGGGGCGTCGGGAAGGCGCGGCCGAGTCCGAGGACGACGGCCGCGGCCTCCGCGCGGTGCAGGGACCGGATGTACTCGGCCTGCTTCTCCTCGTCGCCGGCGAGCAGAACCCCGGTGGTGAGGACCATCTCGCCGCCGGTGAGCATCACGCCGACGTCGGCGGCCTCGGCGACGTGCACCCAGCGCACGGGCCGGTCGAGGTGCCCGGCGCCGGCCACCACCTCGGGCTCTCCGGCGAGCACCCGGTCCAGGGTGAGGACCTGGCGTACCGACAGGGCGGGTTCCAAGGCGGTGGTCATGGCTGTCTTCCCTTGCTCCGGTCTTACTGAAGACACCTCGTGACGGCGCTGTCGAGGGGGTGGTACATCACTGGACGCTCCTCAGGGCGCGCTCCAGGATCGCGGCGCCCTCCTCTGCCTCCGCGACGGTGAGGGTGAGCGGAGGAGCGATGCGCAGGACGCTGGTGTTGTGCCCGCCGCCCTTGCCGATCAGCAGGCCTCCCTCCCGGGCGGCCTCGAGCACGGCGGACGCCGCCTCGGGGTCGGCCTGGTCCGTGCCGGGCCGCACCAGTTCGATGCCGATCATCAGGCCGCGCCCGCGCACCTCCCGTACCACCGGAAGCTGGGCGGCGATGGCCCGCAGCCGCTCGATGAGCAGGCCGCCGACGCGCCGGGCGTTGCCCTGGAGGTCGTGTTCCAGCAGGTACGTGAGGTTGGCGAGCCCGGCGGCCATGGTGATCTGGGTGCCGCCGAACGTCGAGATGGAGTTGGCGTCCAGGCAGTTCATGATCTCGGCGCGGGCGACGACCCCGCCGATGGACATGCCGTTGCCGATGCCCTTGGCGAAGGTGAGGATGTCCGGGGGGCCGCTCTGGCCGTGGGCCTGCCAGCCCCAGAAATGGTCACCGGTGCGGCCCCAGCCGGTCTGCACCTCGTCCGCGATCCACAGGATGCCGTGCTCCTGGAGGACCTCACGGAAGGCCGCGTACAGCCCGTCGGGCGGCGAGGTGAAGCCGCCGACGCCCTGGATCGGCTCCGCGATCAGGGCGGCGGGCGGGCGGATGTGGCCGAGCAGGTCCTTCAGGTCCTCGACGCAGGCCGCGATGAAGTCGGCGTCACCGAGGCGGGCGAAGGGGCCGCGGGTGCGGACGCCGCCGTGGACGTACAGAGTCCCCAGCGGTGACAGGGAGGTCGGCGACCAGCCGCGGTTGCCGGTGATGCCGATCGCGCTGAACGAACGGCCGTGGTAGCTGTTCCGCATCGCGAGGATCTGATTGCTCTGCCGGTACGTCGTCGCCAGCAGCAGCGCGGTGTCGTTGGCCTCGGTGCCGGAGGTGGTGAAGAAGACGCGGGCGTCCGGGATGCCGCTCAACTGGGCGATGCGCTCGGCGAGTTCGACCATCGGCCGGTTGAGGTAGAGGGTCGAGGAGTGGATGATCCGCCCGGCCTGCTCGGTCACCGCCTTGGTGACCTCGGGCAGGGCGTGCGCGGTCATCGTGGTCAGGATCCCGCCGAAGAAGTCCAGGTACTTCTTCCCGTCGGCGTCCCAGACGTGGCGGCCCTCGCCGTGGCTGATCTCCAGGGGGTCCTTGTAGTACAGGGCGAGCCACTCGGGCAGGACGGCCTTGTGGCGGTCGTACAGGTCGGTCACGGCTTCACCAGTCCTTCGTACGCGTCGGGGCGGCGGTCGCGGTAGAACGCCCACTGCTGCCGCACTTCTTCGATGAGGTCGAAGTCGAGGTCGCGGACGACGAGTTCCTCCTCCTTGTCGCTCGCGACCTCCCCCACGAACTGCCCACGCGGGTCGACGAAATAGCTCGTCCCGTAGAAGTCGTTGTCGCCGTACTCCTCCCGGCCCACGCGGTTGATCGCGGCGACGAAGTACTCGTTGGCGACGGCGGCCGCGGGCTGTTCCAGCTGCCACAGATAGGCGGACAGGCCGCGCGAGGTGGCGGACGGGTTGTAGACCAGCTGCGCACCGTTCAGGCCGAGCTGCCGCCAGCCCTCCGGGAAGTGGCGGTCGTAGCAGATGTAGACGCCGACCTTGCCGACCGCGGTGTCGAAGACCGGCCACCCCAGGTTCCCCGGCTTGAAGTAGTACTTCTCCCAGAATCCCTTGACCTGGGGGATGTGGTGCTTGCGGTACTTGCCGAGGTAGGTGCCGTCGGCGTCGATCACGGCGGCGGTGTTGAAGTAGAAGCCGGACTGTTCGACCTCGAAGACGGGGACGACGATGACCATGCCGGTCTCGCGGGCCAGCTCCCGCATCCGGGTGACCGTGGGGCCGTCGGGCACGGGTTCGGCCCAGCGGTAGTGCTCGGGCTCCTGGACCTGACAGAAGTAGGGGGCGTTGAAGACTTCCTGGAAGCCGATGACCTTCGCGCCCTGCCGGGCCGCCTCGCGGGCGTGCTCCATGTGTTTGGCGATCATGGACTCGGTGTCACCGGTCCAGGTCGCCTGGACCAGTGCGGCGCGTACGACGTGGGCCATGGTGCCGCTCCTTTGCCTGTTGTCCTGGTAGGGACGTCAGAGAGCCTCTACGCCCGTAGACACAGGTTGTAGAGGCTTGAAAGTAAGCCTCCGGGACGGCCTTGCCAAGACCATCGTCGTCAACCCGCGGAGTCGATCATGTTTCGCACTCCTGTGGGTGAGTGGACGGACTGTCGGCGGGCCGCTCAGGTGGTGAATCCGGCGACCCGGAAGGCGTGGACGAGGTCCCAGTGCCGCTCGTTGGAGACACCGCGGGCCGCCTCCAGGAGCAACGGTACGAGCGTTCGGGGATCCGCGGCGACACTGCGGGCCGCTTCTTCGGGCGTACGCATGCGTACGTACGCGTCGAGGAGGGCGCGGACCTCGCGCCGGCGGCCGTCGGCAGCGAGGACCAGCACGGCCTCGCCGATCTGGTTCGCCGGCCGTACGACGCCCTGGCGCAGCATCTGCTCGCCGTCGGCGGTGCGGCCCGCGGCGACGAGGGCGTCCGAGGCCGCGACCAGGAGCTCGGCGGGCAGCGAGGCGGCCTCCCACAGGAGGGTGGCCCAGTCGGCGCCGAGGCCCGCGCGGTGCAGTTCGGCGGCGAGCAGCGGGTAGCGGGCGGCGGGCCAGTGGACGGCCTCGACGAGCAGGGCGTGCGCCTCGCCGCTGCGGCCCTCGGCGCGCAGCCGGGTGAGTGTCGCGACGGTCTCGGCGATGATCCGCCGGTCCGCCTCGTCGAGGGCCTCCCGACGCGGTTTGGCCGCCGCCTCGGCCACTCTGGCGGCGGCCCCGGCGAACCGGGCACCGCGAGGGCTGCGCCCTCTGGGAGCGGGCGTCGGCGCGGTACCCGGCAAGGCACCCGCGGGCGTCTCCTGGACGTCCATCACCCCGGCGAAACGGGCACTGCCCCGGGGGCGGCGCTTGGAGCGCTGCTTGGCGGGGGGTTCGGGGGCCTGGGCGGGCTCTTCACCGGCGGGGTCCTGCGGCGCGGCGGGTTCGGCCGACGGCTGGGGCGCCGGGTACGGCGAGGCTGCCCGAACGCCGGGTGCCTGCGCGTGGCTGCTGGGCGGCTGCGCGTGGCCGTCGGGCGCCTGCGCGTCACTGCTGAGTGCCTGCGCGTCGGTATGGGGGCCGTCGCCGCCGTGCGGCCCCTGCGACCACACGGAAACCGGGTCACTTGCGTCACCGGTCTGCGGGACATCCGGCCATGCGTGACCGCCACCGTCGGCGTCACCGCCTTGCAGGGCTTGCGGCCGCACGGAGTCGCGACCGACCGGACCACGGGCCGACGAGCCCTCCGGCCGTGTGTCACCGCCGCCGTTCATGCCGTCGGCCCGCGGGCCCTGCGGCCACACGGAACCGCGACCGGCCGCTCCACCCGTCAGAGGGTCCTCCCGTCCCGCGGCACCGCGGCCACTGCCACCGTCGCCCTGCGGGGCCTGCGGGCCCTGCGTCCGCACGGGAGCGCCGTGGGCCGTGGCATCGGCCTGCCGGCCTCCCGGCCCCGCGGAACCACCGTCCCGCGCGCCGGTCACACGCCGGTCGGCTGCCCACCCGGCCCGCCGCGCCCGGACCACATCCGCACGCCGGGCCCCCGGCCACCCCGCACCATCGTCGTCCGTTCCCACGGCTTCCCGGCCCTCCGGCTGCTCGGCCCCACCGCGAGCCGGTCCCGCTGCTCCCCGGTCGGCAGGTCCGTCGCCCCGGTGGTCGTCCGCGTGCCCCTCCCCCGCCACCCGGAACACTTCCCCGGCCCCGGCCGCCCGGAATGCCGACGCGCCCTGCGCGGGAGTGTGCAGAGCGCGATGATCGACGGCTTCCATACGGCGGCGGAGTTCGGCGCAGCGGGCTGTGGCGCGTTCGTGGTCGTCCTGGGCCCAGGCCAGGTCGTGGCGGAGCGACTCGGCCTGCTCCTGGGTGGCGGCCGACTCCAGCCGCCGGCCGAGGTCCGCCCGCCGCTCGGCCGCGTAGCGCTGTTCGCGGAGCATCACGTCGAGCCGGTCGCCGAGGGCGTCCCGCCCGCCGGGCCGGGCGTCGTGCGCGATGAGCGCGGCACCGTGCAGCGTCCGCGCCCGCTCGGTCTCCCGTGCGGCGACCGAGGGGCCGTATGCCGAGGCCAGGTCCCGCAACAGCGCCTCCACGACGTCCCAGGGCGGCACCTCCCGGCCGTCGAGGCAGGCCCGCATACCGTCGGGGTCGCGCTGCCAGAACACCCCGCACCAGCCGTCGCCCTGGTCGAGCCGCGTGAGCAGCCCGTTCAGGTAGCTTGCGAACTCCCTTACCCGACCCGGGAGTTGTTCCACAGCCATGCCCAGCTCCCGCCCGAGTGGAGTACTCCGCTCCGGTAGAAAACACCAACCGTGTTACGGAGAGGCTACAGCGAGTTTTCAGACCGGACGCAGAGCGCTCAACGGGAGCGTCCCGGGCCCATGCGCGCCCCCTCCGTCGATCCGCTGCGCGCGGGGACATCAACCGCCCGCGCGGACAGGGACGTCCACGGCTCACAACGCGACCGGCACGCACCGCCCGACGAGTTCGTCCATGGACAGCCCGAGCACCCGCGCCAGCGCCGCGACCGTGAAGAACGCCGGCGTCGGCGCACGCCCGGTCTCGATCTTGCGGAGCGTCTCGGCGGAGATCCCCGCATCCGCGGCCACCTCCGCCATGCTGCGGTCACCACGGGCCTCACGCAGCAACCGCCCGAGACGCTCGCCGCGTTCGCGCTCTTCGGGGGTGAGGGGGTTACGCACCATGGACCCATTCTAATACCGCCTCCCCCCACCCGGGCCGGTATAGTAATTGGCGCAGACCGGTATAGTAATTGGCATGGTGGAACTCAAGACAGACACGTCGATCGACGCGATGTACGCGGCCGGCCAGGTCGTCGGCCGTGCCCTCACAGCCGTCCGAGACGCCGCGGACGTGGGCGTCTCCCTGCTCGAACTGGACGAGGTGGCGCACCAGGTCCTGCGCGACGCGGGTGCGCGCTCGCCGTTCCTCGGCTACCGCCCCTCCTTCGCGCCGACCCCGTTCCCGGCGGTCATCTGCGCCTCCGTCAACGACGCGATCGTGCACGGCATCCCGGACGGCTACCGGCTGCGCGACGGCGACCTGGTCTCCATCGACTGCGGCGCCCAACTGGACGGCTGGGTCGGCGACTCGGCGATCAGCTTCGTCGTGGGCGAACCGCACGCCGAGGACCTGCGGCTGGTCGGAACCGCGGAGCGGGCGCTCGCGGCGGGCATCGAGGCGGCGGTCGTCGGCAACCGCCTCGGGGACATCGCGCACGCGATCGGCTCGGTGTGCCGGACCGCCGGATACGGCATCATGGACGGCTTCGGCGGGCACGGCGTGGGCCGCCGTATGCACGAGGACCCGCCCGTCCCCAACGAGGGCCGCCCGGGCCGCGGCCTGCGGCTGCGCCACGGCATGGTCCTGGCCATCGAGCCCATGCTCATCGGCGGCGGTACGGACAGCTACTACACGGCCCCGGACGGCTGGACCCTCCGCACATGCGACGGCTCCCGCGCGGCCCACACGGAACACACGGTGGCGATCACGGACGCGGGCCCGCGTGTCCTGACCGCGCGGGGGGCTGCGCCCCGACAGGGGCGCGAGGAACTGCGCGACCAGCCACAAACCGACCCGCAGCCGCCCGGCGGCATCCAGCCCCCACCCCGTGGGGCACATCTTTGAAGGTGCCCCCCGCAGGGGTTCGTGCCATCGTGGTCTACGAGCACCGCGCGGCCCCAGGTGTACCCGGGCCCGTTCCGGGCACCCGCGTCGCACACGCACGTCGATCAGCGGAACGGATGGCCATGACCAGCGGGTTCAACGGCGGTCCGCAGGGCTACGGCTCGGACCCCTTCGAAGAGTTCTTCCGACGGATCTTTGGCGGCGGACAGCGTCCCGGTCCCCGGCAGATCGACCTCGGACGGCTGCTGAGTGAGCCGGCCCGGCAGCTGGTCGCCGGGGCCGCGCGGTACGCCGTGGAACACGGCAGCCGCGACCTCGACACCCAGCACCTGCTGCGCGCCGCGCTCGCCACCGAACCGACCCGGAGTCTGCTCAGCCGCGCCGGCGCGGATCCCGACTCGATGGCGACGGAGATCGACCAGCGCTCCGGACCGGTCCAGCCCAGCGCCAACCAGGCACCGGCTCCCACCTCGCTCTCGCTGACGCCCGCCGTCAAGCGGGCCCTGCTGGACGCGCACGAACTCGCCCGGGCGAGCGGCGCCGGCTACATCGGGCCCGAGCACGTGCTCACCGCCCTGGCCGCGAATCCCGACTCGGCCGCCGGGCACATCCTCCACTCGGCCCACTTCGCGCCCTCTGCCATGCCGCCGGAGGCGGGGGAACTCGCTCAGCAGCGCCCGGAACGGCCGCGCCCCGTCACCACCCCGACCCTGGACAAGTACGGCCGCGATCTGACCGATCTCGCACAGCAGGGCCGTATCGACCCGGTGATCGGCCGGGACGAGGAGATCGAGCAGACCATCGAGGTGCTCTCCCGCCGCGGCAAGAACAACCCGGTCCTCATCGGTGACGCGGGCGTGGGCAAGACCGCCATCGTCGAGGGGCTCGCCCAGCGCATCGCCGACGGCGACGTGCCCGACGTGCTGCTCGGCCGACGGGTCGTGGCTCTGGACCTGCCCGCGGTGGTCGCCGGAACGCGCTTCCGCGGTGACTTCGAGGAGCGGCTCACCAACATCGTGGGCGAGATCCGCTCCCACTCCGACGAGCTGATCATCTTCATCGACGAGCTGCACACCGTCGTCGGCGCGGGTGGCGGCGGCGCGGAGAGCGGGTCCATGGACGCGGGCAACATCCTCAAGCCCGCGCTGGCCCGCGGCGAACTGCACATCGTGGGTGCCACCACGCTGGAGGAGTACCGCAGGATCGAGAAGGACGCGGCGCTGGCCCGCCGGTTCCAGCCGATCCTGGTGCCGGAGCCGTCCGTCGGGGACGCGACCGAGATCCTGCGTGGACTGCGCGACCGCTACGAGGCCCATCACCAGGTCCGCTACACGGACGAGGCGCTGGTGGCCGCGGTGGAGCTGTCCGACCGCTATCTCACCGACCGTCATCTGCCGGACAAAGCGATCGACCTGATCGACCAGGCCGGCGCCCGGGTGCGGCTGCGTGCCCGGACCAAGGGCACGGACGTACGGGCCCTGGAGCGCGAGGTCGAGCAGCTGACGCGGGACAAGGACCAGGCGGTGGCCGACGAGCAGTACGAGCAGGCCACCCAGCTGCGCGACCGCATCACCGAGCTGAAGGAGCGGATCGAGGAGGCCACCGGCGGCACCGAGGCCGACGAGGGGCAGCACCTGGAGGTCACCGCCGAGGCCGTCGCCGAGGTCGTCTCCCGGCAGACCGGCATCCCGGTCAGCCGGCTCACCGAGGAGGAGAAGGAGCGGCTGCTCGCCCTGGAGGAACATCTCCACGAGCGGGTCGTCGGACAGGAAGAGGCGGTCAGCGTGGTCGCCGACGCGGTGATGCGCTCACGCGCGGGGCTCTCCAGCCCCGAGCGACCGATCGGCAGCTTCCTCTTCCTGGGCCCGACCGGTGTCGGCAAGACGGAGCTGGCGCGGGCGCTCGCCGAGACGCTGTTCAGCAGCGAGGAGCGCATGGTCCGCCTCGACATGAGCGAGTACCAGGAGCGGCACACCGTCAGCCGGCTCGTGGGCGCCCCGCCCGGGTATGTGGGCCACGAGGAGGCCGGCCAGCTCACCGAGGTCGTACGGCGGCATCCGTACTCGCTGCTGCTGCTCGACGAGGTGGAGAAGGCGCACCCGGACGTCTTCAACATCCTGCTGCAGGTCCTCGACGACGGCCGGCTCACCGACTCCCAGGGCCGCACGGTGGACTTCACCAACACGGTCATCGTGATGACGAGCAACCTCGGCTCCGAGGCGATCACCCGGCGCGGAGCCGGCATCGGGTTCGGGCCGGGTGGCGCAGAGGCCGACGAGGAAGCACGGCGTGAGCAGATCCTGCGTCCGCTGCGCCAGCACTTCCGGCCGGAGTTCCTCAACCGCATCGACGAGATCGTCGTCTTCCGGCAGCTGACGTCCGAGCAACTGCGGCGGATCACCGACCTGATGCTGGACAAGACGCGGCGGCGGCTGCAGGCCCAGGACATCGACGTGACGTTCACCGAGAGCGCCGTCGACTGGCTGGCGCAGCGCGGATTCCAGCCGGAGTACGGCGCCCGTCCGCTGCGCCGCACCATCCAGCGTGAGGTCGACAACCAGCTCTCCCGGCAGCTCCTGGACGGCCGGGTCGAACGCGGCGGCCGGGTCGTGGTGGACGTCGAGGACGGGCAGCTCGTCTTCCGCGCGCAGCCGCCCGCCCCGAAGGCGACCGCCTCGGTCGCAGCCGCTCCGACGGAACAGGGTGCCCGGCCCGCGGCTCCCACGGAGCCGGGCCCGGACACCGCCGCTCCCACGCGGCCGGGCGGGGACGCCGCACCCCCTGCCGTGCAGGGCGGCGAGACGGCCCGCCCCGAAGGGGACGAGGCGCCCCGCCCCGAGTGAGCCGCGCGGCCGTCACTGCGCCGGGTCCACCACCATCGCGGACCCGCCGCCGCGCCGCACCTTCTCGGCGGCGGCCAGCCACTTGCCGCCCGGCAGCCGCTGCACACCGGTGGCCGCCCCGATCTCCGGGTTCAGCTTGAAGGAGTGCCCGATCGCCTCCAGCTGCGTGCGCAGATCACTGTTGTAGAGGCCCGGTTCGAGTTCCGTCTGTGCCGCGTTGCGCTGGCTGGCACGCGGCGCGGCGATCGCGTCGACGAGCGGCAGATGCCGGTCGAGGAACTGGGTCAGGGTCTGCAGCACGGTCGTGATGATCGTCGCGCCACCGGGCGAACCGAGCGCGACGACCGGCCTGCCCTGCTTGTCGAGAACGATGGTCGGCGAGATCGAGGAGCGCGGACGCTTGCCCGGACCGGGCAGGTTGGGGTCGTGGACGGCCGGGTTGGCGGGCGTGAAGGAGAAGTCCGTCAGCTCGTTGTTGAGGAGGAAGCCGCGGCCCGGGACGGTGATGCCGCTGCCGCCGGTCTGCTCGATGGTGAGGGTGTAGGAGACGACGTTGCCCCATTTGTCGGCGACCGTGAGGTGGGTGGTGTTCTCGCCCTCGTACGTCGTCGGGGCCGCCGTGCCGCCGGTCGCGCAGGCCGCCGGGTGGCGCGGGTCACCGGGCGCGAGCGGGCTGGTGAGCACCGCGTTGTCCTTGATCAGGCACCCGCGGGAGTCGGCGTACCGCTGCGACAACAGCTCCTTCGTCGGCACGTCCTCGAACGCGGGGTCGCCGACCCAGCGCCCGCGGTCCGCGAACGCGATCCGGCTTGCCTCGATGAAGTGGTGCAGGTACTGCACCTCGCTCGCCTTCGAAAGGTCCGTCTTCTCCAGGATGTTCAGGGCCTCGCCGACCGTGGTGCCGCCGGAGGAGGAGGGTGCGATGGAGTAGACGTTCAGGCCGCGGTACGAGGTCTTCGTCGGCGCCTGGATCTTGGCCCCGTAAGCCGCGAGGTCCTGTGCGGACAGCCTGCCCGGGCGGGCGTTCCAGCCCGAAGCGGGGTCCACCGGCGGCTTGTCGACGGTGGCGACGATGTCCTTGCCGAGGTCGCCGTGGTAGATCGCGTCGACACCCTTGCGGCCCAGCTCCTCGTAGGTGCGGGCGAGTTCGGGGTTCTTGAAGGTGGAGCCGACGACGGGGAGCTGCCCGTTCGGCAGGAACAGCCTGGCCGTGTCCGGGAAGTAGCGGAAACGGGTCTCGTTGGACGCGGTCTGCGAGCGGAAGGTGTCGTCGACGGTGAAGCCGTCGCGCGCGATCCGTTCGGCCGGCCTCAGGACCGTGCCGAGCCGCTTGGTGCCCCACTCGTCCAGCGCCTCTTCCCAGGTGGCGGGCGTGCCCGGGGTGCCGACGCTCAGCCCGCTGCTGACGGCGTCGGCGAAGGCGAGCGCCTTGCCGTTCTCCACGAAGAGGTTGGGGTCCGCGGTCAGCGGGGCCGTTTCGCGGCCGTCGATCGTGTGCACCGTACGGGACTTGGCGTCGTAGTAGACGAAGTAGCCGCCTCCGCCGATGCCGGAGGAGTAGGGCTCGGTGACGCCGAGCGCGGCGGCAGTGGCGACGGCCGCGTCCACGGCGTTGCCGCCCTTCCTGAGGACCTCTATGCCGGCGGCGGAGGCGTCCGCATCGACGCTCGCCACGGCACCGCCGTAGCCGACGGCCACGGGCACTTTCTCCGGCGTCGTGGCGGCCCCTGGCGGCGCTGCCGCCCCCACCGACACCATGGCGGCCGAGACCGCCAGGACAGCCAGATGACGCGTGACAGGGCGACGCATACGTACCTCCAGTCAACGACCGTCCGCGCAGCGTAACCGTATTGCCATGGTCCCGTCAGTCCCATCGAACACCGGTACACTCCGGCCCGCTACCATGCGCGCCCATGAACGACGACGTACGCAACATCGTCCTCGGGGTGATCGCGGCCGGCATCAGCGCCGCGCTCGGCTGGCTCGCCCGTACGTACCTCTGGAAGCGGAAACTCCGCCGCAAGCAGGCGTTCTTCGGGCTGCCCGACAACTCCGAGACGCTGCTCGTGGTGAACCGCGACGCCGGAAGCCCGGATCTGGCGGTGCACCGCTACGACGTGTTCGCCCTCCTGGAACTGTCCGCCCTCATCAAGGACTGCGGGGCAAACGCCCAGATGGTCACCCAGGACGCGGCACAGCAGGGCTTCGGCGAGCGGACCGAGTTCTGTGTGGGCGGACCGGGATCGAACCGACGGATGCTCGCCCATATGTCGGCCATGCTGCCGGGCGTGCGGGTCAACCTCGACCCGGAACGGGGTCCGGACCAGGGCGCGTTCCAGATCGGCAGCGAGCGCTACCGCATGGAACGCGGCATCACCGAGTACGTCCTGCTGGCCCGGATCACCGCGGGCCTGTCGAGGCCGGTGTTCCTCTTCAGCGGCCAGCGGGCGATCACCAACCAGGCCGCGACCCGTTATCTCGCCCGCAACCACGAACGGCTGCACCGCAAGTACGGCAACAATTCCTTCGTCCTGCTGCTGAAGGTCGTCAACTCGCAGGCGTACGGCCCCGATGTGGTCGAGCTGGTCGGGGATGTGACGCGGGCGGCACAGGCGCCACTGCCAACCCCGACACCCTCCTCCACACGCGCTTCACACCGTGCCTCCTGAATTCATTCACACGACAACAATCGTTACTCGCACGTAACTTACCGACGGGTTACCTCCGGTAAAGGGCCGAGGTTACCGTCGGGTCACTTTGCACTGACCCGAGTGAGGAGTGACCCGTGGGAACTTCACGCAAGGCCCTGCGTACGACCGCCGTGGGTGCCGTCTCGGCGACGCTGATCGCCGGCAGCGCCCTCGGGCTCGCCCCCGCCGCTCAGGCGGCGAACAACAGCGTCCGGTTCGTCGACATCACGGGCGACGGCGGCACGGTCCTGAAGGCGAACGTCGTCACGCCCGCGGGCGCCGACGGCAGGCATCACTACCCGCTCCTCGTGCTCCCCACGAGCTGGGGCCTGCCGCAGGTCGAGTATCTGGCCCAGGCGCAGAAGCTCGCGGACTCCGGGTATGTCGTGGTGACGTACAACGTGCGCGGCTTCTGGCAGTCCGGCGGCCAGATAGAAGTGGCGGGCCCGCCCGACATAGCCGACGCGACCAAGGTCATCGACTGGGCTCTCGCCAACACCCCGGCCGAGGCAGAGCACATCGGCATGGCGGGCGTCTCCTACGGCGCCGGCATCAGCCTGCTGGCCGCCGCGCACGACAAGCGCATCAAGGCCGTCGCCGCCCTGAGCGGCTGGTCGGATCTCATCGGCTCGATCTACTCCGGCCGCACCCAGCACATCCAGGCAGCCGCCCTGCTCGACGGAGCGGCAACCGTCACCGGCCGCGAGAGCCCCGAAGTGAGGCAGGTGTTCAACGACTTCTACGCCTCCAACCTGTCCAGGGAACAGGAGATCATCGCCTGGGGGAAGAAGCGTTCCCCGGCGACCTACATCGACCAGCTCAACCGGAACGGCGCTGCGATCATGCTCGCCAACGCCTGGGGCGACACGATCTTCCCTGCCAACGGATACGCCGACTTCTACGAGAAGCTGACGGGCCCGAAGAGACTGGAGCTACGTCCGGGCGACCACGCGACGGCCGAGCTCACCGGACTGTTCGGGCTGCCCAACGACGTGTGGACCGACACCGGGCGCTGGTTCGACCACTACCTCAAGGGCGAGGACAACGGCATCGACCGTGAGCAGCCCGTGGAGCTCAAGCCGCGCTCCTCCGGCGGCTACGAGGGCTACCCGGACTGGAAGTCGGTGGGCGAGACGAGGAAGAAGATCGCTCTCGCGGGCACCACCACGATCCACGCCAACGTCGACTCGGGCGCGGACGGCGGGGTCATCTTCCTGTCCAGCATCCTCGACCAGGTGGCGCAGGCCCCTCCGATGGCGTCGATCCCGCTGCTGCCCCGCTGGTGGGCCGCCGTCTGGCAGTCGGAGAAGTACGCCACGGCCCAGCACATCCGCGGCACGACCCGCCTGCACACCACGCTCACTCCGACCAAGGAGAGCGGCACCCTCGTCGCCTACCTCTACGACGTGGGTCCCCTCGGCCTCGGGAAGCTGGTCAGCAACGCGCCGTACACCTGGCACGGGCTCACGCCCGGCAAGCCGGTCGGTGTCGACCTGGACCTGTTCTCCACGGCCTACGACGTCCCGGCCGGGCACCGGCTCGCCCTGGTCGTCGACACGGTCGACCCGCTCTACATCGAGCACAACCCGTCCGGCGCGCAGCTGACCTTCTCCTCGCCGGCGAACGACCCGTCCTACGTGTCCGTTCCGCTGCGCGAGCAGTGATCTCCGGCTGCCGCCGGCCGGGTCTGGCCCTGTGAGCTGCTGCTCCCCTCCCCCTACGGCGTCGGGGCCGTGGGGGGACCCCCACCCGGCAGCAGCGTCCCCGGTTCCGCCGCGGTGATGTCCACGGCTTCGGTCTTGGGACTTCGCCGCTCCCACCGGGACGCCTGCTGGGCGAACCAGGAGAGCAACATGCACATCCCGATGTAGATCGGTGAGATCACCATCACCACGGGGATGAACGGCAAATCGTAGTCGAGGTTCGACGCGATGAGCTTCCCGGCATGGAGGAACTCCTCATAGGTGATCAGAAAGCCCAGCGAGGTGTCCTTCAGTGCCACCACCAACTGGCTGATGATGGCCGGCAGCATGGCTCGTACGGCCTGCGGCACGAGGACGTACGACATGACCTGCGTCTTGCGCATGCCGAGCGCGTACGCGGCCTCCCTCTGGCCGCGGTCCACGGAGTTGACCCCCGAACGGAAGACCTCGGCGAGCACCGAGCCGTTGTAGAGGGTGAGTCCCGCGACCAGTGCGGGCAACGGCTGCACCTTGAGCGCCACGAAGATGAAGAAGATCATCACCAGCAGGGGCATGGCGCGGAAGAACTCGACGACGAGCGTCGACAGCCAGCGCACGGGGGCGTGTTCGGAGAGCCGTCCGGTGGCGAGCACTCCGCCCAGGGCCAGCGAGAGCACCGCGGCCATCGCGAAGGCCTTGAGTGTGTTGCCGAGGCCCCGCAGCAGCAGTTCCTGGATTCCCTTGTACTCGAAGGGCATCCACTTCGTGTAGGTGAACTGGCCGGTGTCGAAGAGGAGATACACGATCCAGCCGAGCAGGCAGGCGATGGCGACGCTCGCCACGGCGCCGTAGGTGCGGTGGCGTTGCCGGGCGCGGGGCCCGGGGATGTCGTAGAGGGCCGTGGCCTCGCCGGCCTTGACGGTCATCGGGCGACCCCCCAGCGGTGTTCGAGGAGGTTGAAGACCGCACTGATGGCAAGGGTGATGATCAGATAGCCGACGGCGATCCAGAAGAACGTCCAGACGATGTTGTAGCCCAGCTCGCTCAGCGTCCGGTAGGTGCCGAGCAGTTCGGTGACACTGAACGCGCCGGCGATGGCCGAGTTCTTGGCGAGCGCGATCAGGATCGAGCCGATCGGCGGGATGACCGAACGGAAGGCCTGCGGCAGCACGACGTTGGACAGGGTCTGACCGAAGGTCATGCCGAGGCTGCGGGCCGCCTCGCCCTGACCCGTGGGCACGGTGTTGATGCCGGAGCGCAGCGCCTCGCAGATGAAAGCCGAGGTGTAGCAGCCCAGCGCCAGCACCGCGAACACCTTGAAGGGCAGCACGAGGCCGAAGCGCGGCAGCCCGAGCAGCACCGCGAAGAACAGCAGGGTGAGCGGGGTGTTGCGCAGGACCGTCACCCACGCGGTACCGAAAGCCCGGAGGGACCGGACGGGCGCCACCCGGCAGGAGGCCATCACGAAGCCGAGCGCAAGGGCCAGCAGGGACGAGTAGACGGTCAGTTCGACGGTGCCGAGGAATCCCTGGGCGAAGGTGGAGAAGTTGTCTGTCAGTACGTTCACGCGTGTCTCGCTCAGCTCGCCGGGTAGCGGTCGATCGCGGGCGGGGTGGGCGCGGGCACGCCGGACAGGCCGAGCGTCGCCTCGTAGGCCCTCTTCCAGTCGCCGTTCTTCTCTCGGGCCTCCAGTGCGTCGTCGAGGGCGAATCTGAGGGCGTTGTCGCTGCGCGGGACGCCGATGCCGTACGGCTCCTCGGAGAAGGACCTGCCGACGACCCTGAGTTCGCCGGGTGCCTTGGCCGCGTAGCCGATGAGGATGGCGTCGTCGGTGGTGACGGCGTCGACCTGGTAGGTGAGCAGGTTGTCCACGCAGACGGAGTACGTGTCGTAGGCGATGAGGATCGCCTTCGGGTAGTCCTTCTTGATGCGCTGGTACGGTGTCGAACCCGCCGCCGAGCAGACGCGTTTGCCGTCCAGGTCCTGCGGGCCGTCGATGCCATGCTCGTTCTTGCGGACCAGCAGGTCCTGGCCGGCCATGAAGTACGGGCCCGCGAAGCCGACGAGCTTCTTGCGCATGGCGTTGATGGTGTAGGTGCCCACGTAGTAGTCGATCTGCCCGTTCTGAAGGGCGGTTTCGCGGTTGGCGGAGGCGATGGTCTTGAAACGGATCGTCCCGGGGGCGAAGCCGAGCGAGGCCGACATCATCTTCGCGATCTCGACGTCGAAGCCCGAGTAGGTGCCGGTCGCGGGGTCCTTCTCGCCGAGATAGGGCTGGTCCTCCTTGGCGCCGACGACGAAGTAGCCACGCTTCTTCGCCCGCTTCCAGGTGGGCGAGTCGGGGAGCTGGAATCCCTGCGCCACTTGGTAGTGGGGGAGTCTGTCCGTGGCGGGCCCCTTGCCGGGCGGGCTGCCCTCCTTGCCACAGGCGGCGGTCGGCAGCGCGGCGAGCACCGCCAGGGCGAGGCACACACGGGTGATCCGGATCATGGGTCGCACTCCCCCGGTCAGTGCTTGAGGATCTTGGAGAGGAAGTCCCTGGCGCGGTGGCTGCGCGGGTTGGTGAAGAACTCCTCCGGGGTGCGGTCCTCGACGACGCGGCCGTCGGCCATGAAGACGACACGGTTGGCGGAGGCGCGCGCGAAGCCCATCTCGTGGGTGACCACGACCATCGTCATGCCCTCGCGGGCAAGCTGCCGCATGACCTCCAGGACTTCGTTGATCATCTCGGGGTCGAGGGCGGAGGTCGGCTCGTCGAACAGGAGCGCCTTGGGGTCCATGGCGAGGGCGCGGGCGATGGCGACGCGCTGCTGCTGGCCCCCGGAGAGCTGGGCCGGGTACTTGGCGGCCTGGGAGGCGAGACCGACGCGGTCGAGGAGTTCGAGGGAGCGCCGGTCGGCCTCCTCCTTGCGGCGGCCGCGGACCTTGACCGGGGCGAGGGAGACGTTCTGGAGGACGGTCTTGTGGGCGAAGAGGTTGAAGGACTGGAAGACCATGCCCACGTCGGCGCGGAGGCGTGCGAGGGCCTTGCCCTCCTCGGGAAGCGGCTGACCGTCGAGCCTGATGGTGCCGGACTGGATGGTCTCGAGCCGGTTGATCGTCCGGCAGAGCGTGGACTTGCCGGACCCCGAGGGGCCGATGACCACGACCACCTCTCCCCTGTCGACGGTGAGATCGATGCTCTGGAGGACGTGCAGGTCGCCGTACCACTTGTTCACGTCGTCCAGTTCGATCAGCGGATCGACAGCCATGCCCAGCCCCGCCCTACTCGCTCTCAGCCGTGTCACAGGTGCCGCAAACTATCCAGGCGGGCATGGATTTGACTCCCGACACGCACCTTTCGGGCATAAGCCGTATTTAAGAGCAGGTCAGACCTCCGCCACCTCGGCGTACACCTGCGAGAGCTCGGGGGCGCCCGTGGACGCCCAGGTGTGGCCGTCGGCGACCACGTCGATCTCACGGCCCGAGGCCAGCCGTACCACGGGGTGGCCGTTCGGCCAGATCCTCCAGGCGGCGCCCGGGACCGTGCGCACGACGACCGTGCCCAGATACAGGCCCGCGTCGTTCCCGAGCCAGGGCAGGGTCTCCTCGTCGTCGCGCCAGCGCGGGACGAGTTGGTCGAGCGCCTCCAGCGACGCCGCGGAGTCGTCGAGGTCGACGCCCGCCTGCTCGGCGTGGGAGCGCAGCAGCTCGCACTCGGAGAGGAGTTCGGCGACGCCGCTCGCGTCCGCGTCACCGTCGGAGTACACCGCGACGCCGAAGGCGGGGCCGCGCTTCTTGCGCCAGGTGCCCAGGAAAGGGATGTCCATGCATCCAGCGTGTCACCGGCGCGAGGGCTCGCACCACCGTGACACCGCGGGAACCCTCCCTACACGTCCAGGTCCACCACCACGGGCGCGTGATCCGAGGCACCCTTGCCCTTGCGCTCCTCCCGGTCCACGTATGCGTCCTTGACCGCCTTCGCGAACGGCTCGTTGCCGTACACCAGGTCGATGCGCATGCCGCGGTTCTTGGGGAAGCCGAGCTGGCGGTAGTCCCAGTACGTGAACGGATGGTCGTACTTGAGCGGGCGCGGGACCACGTCGGACAGCCCTGCCTCGCGCAGCGAGGCCAGCGCGGCGCGCTCGGCCGGGGTGACGTGGGTGAGGCCCTCGAAGGCCGCCACGTCGTAGACGTCGTCGTCCGACGGCGCCACGTTGTAGTCACCCATCACCGCGAACGGGCGGCTGCCCGCCGCGTCGCCCGCGACGGCCGCCTTCAGGGCCTCGAACCACTGCAGCTTGTACGCGTAGTGCGGGTGGTCCACCTCACGGCCGTTGGGCACGTACACCGACCAGACGCGGACCGGGCCGCAGGTCGCGGAGACGGCGCGGGGCTCCTCGACCCCCTCGTAGCCCGGGTCGCCGGGCAGGCCCTTCACCACGTCGTCCAGGCCGACACGGGAGAGCACCGCGACCCCGTTCCACCGGCCGGTCGCGTGGACCGCCGCCTCGTAGCCCAGGTCGCGCAGCTCGTCGTACGGGAACTGCGCCTCGGCGATCTTGGCCTCCTGGAGGCACAGCACGTCCGTGCCGCTGCTCTCCAGCCAGGCCAGAAGCCTCGGGAGGCGGGCGGTGATCGAGTTCACGTTCCAGGTCGCGATGCGCATGCCTCACAACCTACCGGGAGGGTGTGACAACGTGTCCCCGCGTCTCGTGGAACGGCGCCGGCCGCCCGGCCTCCCGGGCTCCGCTCAGACCTGTGCCGAGGACCCCGGCGTCAGCCTCAGGTGCTCCGCGCCGCCCAGTGCGCCGATCTGGTTGTCGTAGATCGGGCGGGCGAGGTCCGTCAGAAGGGCATCGTGGATGTCGTACGCCCGCTGGGGCTTGACCTCGCGGACGTAGTCGATGACCTCGGAGATCTTGTTCCAGGGAGCCATCACCGGAAGCATCAGCGTCTCCACCGTGTGATCGGGGACGGTGAGCGCGTCGCCGGGGTGGAAGACCTTGCCGTCGTCGATCAGATAGCCGACGTTCGTGATACGCGGAATGTCCGGGTGGATCACCGCGTGCAGTTCACCGTGCACCTGGACGTCGAAGCCCGCGGCGGTGAAGGTGTCGCCGTGGCCGACGGTGTGCACGCGCCCGGGGAAGGCAGCCGAGATCTTCTCCGCCACGGAGGCGAGGGTCCAGATCTCGGCGCCGGGGTTGGCCTCCATCCCGGCCCGCAGCCGGTCCTCGTTGAAGTGGTCGAGGTGCTCGTGCGTGACGAGGATGGCGTCCGCCCCGACCGCGGCGTCCTCCTCGCTGAAGGTGCCCGGATCGATGACGAGCGTGCGTCCGTCCTTCTCCAGCCGGATGCAGGCGTGCGACTTCTTCGTGAGCTTCATGGGTCCATCCTGCCCCGGCCCGGGTGGCCGGGGCCCGCTCAACCTGGTGCTCCTGCTGCCCGGCTGACGATCACTCCTGGGGAGTGGTCTCCTCCCGGATGACCTGCTGCGCCACCCTGAACGCGCTGTTCGCGGCCGGTACGCCGCAGTAGACCGCCGCCTGGAGCAGCACTTCCTTGATCTCGCCCGGAGTGAGTCCGTTGCGCAGGGCCGCCCGGGTGTGGAAGGCGAGTTCCTCCAGGTGGCCGCCCGCGACCAGCGCGGTGAGCGTGACGCAGCTGCGGGTGCGCCGGTCCAGGCCGGGGCGGTCCCAGATCTCGCCCCAGGCGTACCGGGTGATGAACTCCTGGAAGTCCCCGGAGAAGTCGTCCGCGGAGGCCAGCGCCCGGTCGACGTGCGCGTCCCCGAGCACCTCACGGCGGACCTTGAGTCCCACGTCGTAGGGGTCGGGCCTGCCCCCGAGCGGGGCCGGGACGACGACCGGGGCGATCTCGGCGAGGGGTACCACCGGTGGGGGCGCGGCCAGTACCGGCCTCACCGGGGACGCCGCGATCGCCGTCATCTGGCCGGTCGTCGCGTCGAACGCGGGCTGCCAGGCGGTCGAGAAGTGGTGGACGAGCAGGTCGGTGACCGCGGCGGGCTGCTCAACGGGCACCAGGTGGGAGGCGCCGGGAACGACCGCGAGCCGGGCGTCCGGAATCCCGGCGACCAGGGTGCGCGCCTCGGCGGGCCCGGTGACCTGGTCCTCGGAGCCGACCAGGACGAGGGTCGGCACGCCGATGCGGCCGAGTTCGGCCCGTACGTCGAAGGAGGCGAGCGCCTCGCAGGCCGTGATGTAGCAGCCGGGGTCGGTGGTGCGCACCATCTGCACGGCCCATTCGGTGATCGCGGGCTGGGCGGCCGCGAAGCCCCCGGTGAACCACCGCTCCGGGGATGTCCGGGCGATCGGGTCGAGCCCGTTCGTCCGGACGATCACACCGCGCTGGCGGAACTCGTCGGCCGTCCCGAATCGGGGCGAGGCGGCGATCAGCGCGAGCGAGGCGAGGCGTTCGGGGTGACGCAGCGCCAGCTCGGCCCCGATGGCACCGCCGAGCGCGCAGCCGGCGTAGCCGAAGCGCTGCACGCCGAGCGCGTCGAGGGTGGCAAGCAGCCGGGCGGTGAGGTCGGCCACGGAACCGGCAGGGTACGCGGGGGCCCCGCCGTGACCGGGCAGGTCGAACCGGAAGACCCGCCACTGCTTGACGAGTTCCGGGATCTGGCGGTCCCACATGTGCCATGTTGTACCCAGGGAGGGACCCAGGATCAGGACGGGAGCCTCTTCTGGCCCGTCAAAGCGGTATTGCAGGGTGTTCGACGGTGTCTCACTCACGCCCCAGACCCTCTCACGTCTCACGGACGCCCCTATAACGGGGGAACGCCGGGTACCGTTCTGACCAGGTTGAAGACCTCGCGGGCGGCATATCGCTTGAGGCATCGGATGATCTCGCGTCGGGTCTTGCCCTCCTGGGTGCGGCGTTCGTAGTACGCCTGAGTGCGGGCGTCGTGGCGCAGCCGGGTGAAGACGATACGGTGCAGGGCGGCGTTGGCCTGTCGGTCGCCGCCGTGGTTGAGCCGCCGCGTGCTCCGAGGGCCAGAGGAGTACTCGACGGGGCTGACTCCGCAAAGGGCAGCAAAGGACGCCTCGGTGTTCAGCCGCTCGGGGTTGTCCCCCATGGTGATCAGCAGGGTGACGGCGCTGTCCGGGCCGATGCCCACCGGTACGAGTAGCTGTGGGGCGTGGTGTTCGACGAGCTGGGTCAGGCGTTGGTTCAGCTCATCGATCTGCCCGGTGAGCTGTTCGATGCGCTCCGCGAGCATTCTCAGGGTCATGTGGGTGGCCTGGGCCACCGCGTTCTCGCCGTCCTCGCCGACGCCTGGGCCGAGGCGTGCGCAGGTGCGGAACAGCTCGCGGTTGCCCAGGCTGGACAGTCGTTCCCGCAGTGCGGGATCGGCGATGACCAGAACGGCTTTGAGCTGGTTGATCGCCTGGGTACGGGCCTTGACCGCGGAGTCCTTGGCGAGCTTGAACATCCGGGCGCTGTGCACCGGACCGTCGCCGGACTTGGCCCGGGCCCGGGCGCGGCCACTGAGCACGGCCCGCGCGGCGGCCTGCGCGTCGAGCGGGTCCGACTTCCCGAGCAGCCGGCGGGCCGTACGGTCGGGCCGGTTCACTTCGAAGACCTGAATCTGCCGGGCCAGCAGGTAGCGGGACAGGCCCGCGCCGAAGGTGCCGGTGCCCTCCACACCGGCCCGGCGCACCGTCCCCCGCTTGCGGGCCCACACGAGCAACTGTCGGTAGCCGGCCGCCGTCGCGGGAAAGGACTCCGTTCCCAGGATCTTCCCGAGCGGGGAGATCACGGCGGCGACATGCACCTCGCCGTGCGTGTCCACGCCCAGGACGACCTCGCGCCGAACGGGCGGATCCGTGCTCGAGGAGGTGCTGCGCTGTCGGGTCGTCATGATGGTTCGCCTCCGACGTGGGTGACGTGCTGGCTGGGGTGGATGGCACCGGCCTGCTCGGGCGGTCTGAACCGTGATGGCGCCTGAAGATCGGCAAGGCCCCTATTGGGACACGCCCTGTGGCTCGGTACCAGCAGTCGCCATCCCGCAACGACAGTCGACAAGCCAGTGACTGGACACTCCGGTCATAGATCTCATGAGTCAGACCCCCGTCCGGGACGGCACTGCGCCACCGTCCCATCGATCCCGGCACAACGGCGTGACTCGATCACTGCAGGATGGCTTCGAACGAACCGGCGCTCAACCTGGCCTACTAGGTCTGACAGTGAGTCGACTTCTCGCCCACTCGTGACCGGCGTGGCGGACAGCCTCATGGCCCGCTCTATGGGGTGGTTCGGCTCCGCCCTGCGCACCGCACCTACCGCCACTCTTCGTCGCGCAGGTCATCGCCCTGGTCGCACCGGCCTGGCCACGGTCGCGCTCGGCCTGCTCGCATACGAAATCCGGGGCACCGACGCCGGTTGAGTCCTTCAGGGCCTCGGTGGCGCTGATGCTGCCCTTCGTGGACCAGGTTTGGCAGGTCTACGTCCTGATCTTCCTGCTCCGGTTCGCGTCGGCGGCTCACCCCTTACCTTCCAGGGGGTCATCCCGGACGTGCTGCCCGCCGAGCGCCCCTGCATCCAGGCGCTGTCTCCGTCCCGCCTCGCCTACGACCTGGAGAGCCTGTTCAGCCTGGCACTCGCCGCTGACCAGCTCTCCCTGATCACGTACCACTGGCTCTTCTCCGGCAAGATCTCCAAGGGCAACTGCTGGTCCGTGGCCAGTGCGGGCACCGGATGCGCCTGACCGACTTCGGGAAGAAGGTCCTCGCCGCCGCCCAGCCGTACACGGACCAGCTCACCGCGCCCGCCGGCCAGGAGAACCCCGGCCTCATGAGCTGAAGTGAACCGGGACCGCCGTTAGCGACTGCCCCCTGCGCTGTGGTGGGCCAGTACCTGGTGAGGGTCGCCGTCGGCCGGCGTGTGGTCGGTGTGGACGGTGGCTGCGGTCAGACGGGGCACGGCGTGGATGAGGGCGTGCTCGGCCGCGACGGCGAGGCCGTGGGCCTGGACGACGGTCAGGCGGGGGTCAACAACGATGTCGGCCTCGGCGCGCAGCGCGTGCCCGATCCAGCGCATGCGGACATGACCGACGCCGAGGACCCCCTCGACGTCGCGCAGAGCCTGCTCAGCAGAGTCGACCAGCTTCGGGTCGACCGAGTCCATCAGGCGCCGGTAGACCTCGCGGGCGGCGTCCTTGAGAACCATGAGGATCGCGGCGGTGATCAGCAGGCCGACGACCGGGTCGGCCCAGCGCCAGCCGAGCGCGACGCCGCCGGCGCCGAGGAGGACGGCCAGGGAGGTGAAGCCGTCGGTACGGGCGTGCAGGCCGTCGGCGACCAGCGCGGCAGAGCCGATCTTGCGGCCGGTGCGGATGCGGTAGCGGGCGACCCACTCGTTGCCGATGAAGCCGACTACGGCGGCGATGGCCACCGCCCACAGATGCGTGATGCCGCGGGGGTTGAGCAGCCGGTCGACCGCCTCATAGGCGGCCAGCGCGGAGGAGGCGGCGATCGTGAGCACGATCGCGATGCCGGCCAGGTCCTCGGCCCGGCCGTAACCGTAGGTGTAGCGGCGGTTCGCGGCCCGGCGGCCGAGGACGAACGCGATACCGAGAGGGACGGCGGTCAGCGCGTCCGCCGCGTTGTGGATGGTGTCGCCCAGCAGAGCCACCGACCCGGATATCGCCACGATCACCGCCTGGATCACCGTGGTCGCCCCGAGGATGCCGAGGGACAGCCAGAGCGTGCGCATCCCCTCACGGGAGGTCTCCATCGCGGAGTCGACCTTGTCCATCGCCTCGTGACTGTGCGGAGTGGCCAGGTGCGCGAGCTGGTGCCGCAGCCTCGCCCACCGGCCGTCCCCGTGAGCGTGGTCATGGTCGTGGCCGTGGTCACCGTGCTGGTGCCCGTGGCCGTGGTCACCGTGCTGGTGCCCGTGGTCGTGGTGGCCGTCGGCGTGCGGGTGCTCGTGATGGCCGTGGCCGTGCGGCTTGTGGGTGTGGGTCTGCTCGCTCACGGTGGTGCACCTTTCCCGGACGGCGGGCTGGGGGGACTGGACGACGGCGCTGCTGCATCCCATTATGTGCACATGAACGCACGCATGCATCTATCAGGTGCGCACGGCTCGCAACAGCCAGAAGAAGGTGAACGCATCGCGGTAGCCGTAGAGGTTCTCGGCCTACTCGCCGACCGCACGCGTCTGGCTCTGCTGCGGCGGCTCGGCGAGAGCGAGGCCGATGTCACGACGTTGACCGCAGCGACCGATGCGACGCGGACCTCGGTCAGCCAGCATCTGGCCCGGCTGCGCCTGGCCGGGCTCGTCACCACCCGCAAGGAGGGGCGCCGAGTCGTCTACGGCCTGCGCCACGGACACTTGCGCCGCCTGGTCGACGAGGCGCTGAACGTCGCCGACCACCAGATCGGCCACCTGCCGCCCCACGACTGACGCCCCACGGTGCAGGGGATGCCGGCTGGTGACGCGGTTACCGGATCGGACGGGTCACGGTTCGACGGCTTGGCGGATGCGGCGCGACAGGCTGGAGGCGTACAGGTCGAGGACACCGGGAGGGTCGGCCAGGCCCGGCCCGCCGGCCTCGACCCAGGCCGCAATGTCGTCTGCGGCGTCCGGCACCACGTACCGCCACCCCTCCCTGGCCCACCTGCCTCGTTAGCCGGGCCGCCAAGTCACCCGGGTCCAATCAGAGGAGCAGCAGGCCGAGGACACCGGCCACCCCGACGACGTAGGGTTCGGGGATCTTGAAGCGCCACAGCAGGGCCAGGGTGGCCAGGGCTATGGCGGCGGTGGGGATGTCGGTGACGGCCTGGCGGGTCAGGACGACCACCGCGCCGCACAGGGCGCCGCCCGCGGCGGCGGTGGCTCCGGTGACGAACGCCTTGAGCTGGGGGTTGTCGCGGTGGCGGATGAACCAGCGGCCGGGGACGACGACGCCCAGGTAGATGGGGATGAAGATGGCGACGGTGGCGACCAGCGCGCCGGTGGCGCCTCCGACGAGGTAGCCGATGAAGCCGGCGGTGATCACGACCGGGCCCGGGGTGATGAGTCCCATCGCCACGGCGTCCAGGAACTGGGCCTGGGTGAGCCAGTGGTGCTGGGTGACGACGCCGTCGCGCAGCAGGGGGACGATGGCCAGGCCGGAGCCGAAGACCAGGGCGCCGGTCTTGAGGAAGAACAGGCCGAGGGAGGCAAGAGTCCCGCCGGTGGCGAGGGTGCCGAGGGTGGTGGAGGCCAGGGGCCAGGTGGCGATGCCGTACGTGGAGGTGCCCTTGCTGGGAGACGGGGTGCGGCGGCGCGGCAGGCGCAGGCGGGGCCGGGCGTCGAGGAGGATCATCAGCAGGCCGGCGCCGACGATGAGGTAGATCGGTTCCCTGCCGGTGAGGGCGGTGACCGCGAACACCACGGCGCTGATGGCCCAGGTTCGCCAGTCCTTGCCGTCGGTGAGGCTGACCAGCTTGTAGGCGGCGATGGTGATGATCGCCATGACGGCGGGGGCGATGCCGTAGAAGAGGGCTTGTACGACGCTGAGGCCCGAGTAGTGGGCGTAGATGGCGGCGACGCCGGTGACCATGAGGAACGACGGCGCGATGAACGCGAGCGCGGTGGCCGCGGCGCCGAGCGCGCCGCGCTTGAGGTAGCCGACCCACATGGCGACCTGTGCGGCCAGCGGGCCGGGCATGGTCTGGCCGAGGGCGACGCCGTTGAGGAACTCCTGCTTGGCGATCCAGCCGCGCTTTTCCACCAGGTCGCGCTGCATGTAGCCGACCACGGCGATGGGGCCGCCGAACCCGAGGGTGCCCAGACGCAGGAAGTACCGCAGCACGGCGGTGAAACCGGGGTTGTCCGGTGCCGTCGCCGTGGGCTGCGCGGAGGTCTCTGTGTCGCCGGGCGTGCTGGGCGTCGACGCGTCCTCGGAACTCATTCGAGCACTGTAACCACGGTTGCATTTTTTCGACAGTGGGCACGAGCGCCGGTCAGATGGTGATGACGTTGACTGCCAGTGAGGCGAGGGTGGCGAGTGCCCGGGTCTGGGCGTAGCGGCGTGGGTCCGCCGGGAGGCGTACGTCGGCGTAAAGGCTGAGGAAGACATAGGTGAGGACGGGTGTGGCCCAGTCGTTGGCGGAGAATCCCGGCAGGCCGTCCTTGTTCAGCGGCGTCATGTTCGCGGAGGTCCGCCACAGGTACACGGAGGCCGCGGACAGTACGGCGACTGCGGCCATGTCGGGCCATGCGGCTCGGGGCAGCCGCCAGACGGCCACGGCCAGTGCGAGGGCGCCGGTGATGGCGGCGGTCAGCCCGATGTGGGCGGTGGTGAAGACCTCGGGTGACGAGGCGAGGACGAGTGGCATGGCGTGCTCCGGGATGACGTGGTCAGGAGGGCTCGCGCCCCAGCAGCATGCCCCGGTGGTGGTACTCGTACAGGCCGTCGAAGAGCGGGCCGGTCAGCTCCAGGATCCGTTGGTCGTCACAGATCATGGACAGGCCGCGCAGGACGACGTCCACGCCTGGGGCTTCGGGGGCGTCGTAGCGTTCGTCGTCGAGGTCGGCCTCGTGGACGATCTCCGCGAGTTTCCACAGCACGGGTTCGGTCAGGTCGTAGTGGCGCAGGATCGTCTCGAAGGAGCAGTCGCCGCCATGGTGGCCGAGTTCGACGCCGCGCATGTCGAACGGGGTGGCGTCATCGGGGACTTCGGCGGGGTCGGTGACGAAGACGAACTTCGCGTCCTTGTCGATGTGGCGGCGGATGAGCCAGGCGCAGGCGGCCCGGTCGATGTGGATGCCGACGCGGGTGGCCCACTTCATGCGTTCTTCTCCGGGTGGCTTGCGGTCTTCGGTGCCGTGGGGGCTTTGCTGCCCGGTTCGTCGGCGAGGGCGCGTACGGCGGCGTGGGCGCGGTCGCGTTCGAGGGGCGGGAAGAAGTCGCGGCGGCTGATGCGGCGTAGTTCAGCGCGC
This sequence comes from Streptomyces sp. NPDC001634, assembly GCF_040298185.1. Lineage (NCBI taxonomy): Bacteria > Bacillati > Actinomycetota > Actinomycetes > Kitasatosporales > Streptomycetaceae > Streptomyces > Streptomyces sp. NPDC001634. The sequence goes on from NZ_JBEOZU010000010.1 coordinate 60,572, forward strand.
AGCCTGCGGGCGACGGATGCGGCGTTGGCGGTGCCGGTGGCCTGGGATGCCTCGTCGATGACGGCCTGGTATTCCGCGGCGCGGGCGGCGGCCATGGCGGTGGCCAGTTCACGTTCCTGGGCGTGGGCGGCTGGCCGGGCGATCCAGAGGGAGGCGGTGCCACCGGCCTCGATCGCCTCGTCGGCGATCCACTCCAGCTGTTCGCGGGTGCGTGCGTCGGCGGGCAGGGCGACCAGCCCGTCGGAGAGCTGGGCGACGCCCAGGCGCTTGAGCTTGCGCCAGAGGGCGATGCGGGGCGTGGACGGCTCGCGGGGCATCCGGTAGGAGAGCAGGACCCACTCGCCCGGCCCGCGGACCGGACCGTCAGCGGCCATGGCACGTGCCGATCCGTGCGGCGGAGTTTGTCCGGCCCATCGATGCTCCCCACGGCTGGATACCGACTAAACGTAACCATGGTTGCATGGTGCTCTGGGCCCATCAAGCCGACGCGGGTGGCCGTGGCAGGGCCGGGAGGGAGATCCATACGACTGCTCCGCCGTCGGGGTGGTTGAAGGCGCCGTACTGGCCGTGGGCGGCGCGGGCGATGGCGGCGGTGATGGCCAGGCCGAGGCCGGTGCCGGTGGTGGCGCGGGAGCGGTCGGCCTGGGTGAAGCGGTCGAAGGCGTGGGGGAGGAAGTCGGGTGGGAAGCCGGTGCCGTGGTCGCGGACCTCGATGCGGATCTGGTTCCCGTCGTGGTGCGCGGTGACTTCGACGGGGCCGCGGCCGTGCTGCTGGGCGTTGTGGATCAGGTTCGTCACGGCTCGGTCGAGCCGGTCGCCGGGGACGGCGGCGGTCAGCCCGGTAGGGCAGTCGACGGTGATGGTCTTGTCGGGGGAGCCATTGCGCAGGCGGGCCGCGACGCGGTGCAGCAGCGGTGCCAGGTCGGACACCACCGACCCGGCCGACGTGGTGTCCCGACGGTCGGTGCGGGCCAGGAGCAGCAGGTCCTCGGCGAGCTGGACCAGCCGTTCGGTCTCCTCGTGTGCGGAGACGAGGGCGGCGTGCAGTTCGGTGGCGTCGCGGGGATGGCGGAGAGCGAGTTCGATCTCGGTGCGTAGCAGGCTGAGGGGGGTGCGCAGTTCGTGGCTGGCGTCGGCGACAAAGAGGCGCTCGTGGTCCAGGGCGGTCTGCAGGCGGGTGAGCATGTCGTTGAGGGTGGTGGCGAGGCGTGCGATCTCGTCGCGGCTGGGCGGTACGTCGAGACGGTGGTCGGGGGTGTCCTCGGTGACGGCGGCGGCCTGGGTGCGCATGCGCTCCACCGGGCGCAGGGCCGCGGCGGCCAGCAGGTAGGCGCCGATGGTGGCCAGGACGAAGACAATGGGCAGGGCGGTGAGCAGTTCGCGCACCAGGTCGTCGAGGGCTTCCTGCTGGGCCTGGTGGGCGATGCCCGTGGCGGCGCCGTATTCGGCCTGGGACTCGCGGAAGCGGCTGAGGGTGAGGTAGCCGGCGCCGGCCAGGACCAGGGCCATCACGGCGGCGAAGATCGCGGTGAGGCGGATGCGGAGCGGGATGCGGAGCGGGATGCGGTTCATGACGGGCGGCTCGTGGGGGTGCGGCCGCCGTCGCGGCGGATCCGGTATCCGGCGCCGCGGACGGTCTCGACGGCCTGGGTGCCATACGGGCGGTCGATCTTGTCGCGCAGGGCCTTGATGTGGGCGTCGACCACGTTGGAGCCGGGACTGGTGCCCAGGTCCCAGCAGTGCTCGACGAGCATGGCCCGGGTCAGGACGGCGCCGGGGCGGCGCAGCAGGGCTTCGAGGAGGGCGTACTCCTTGGCGGTCAGGCAGATCTCCTCCTCCCCGCGCCGCACGGTGCGGGTGGCCGGGTCCAGGGACAGGTCGCCGGCGCTGAGGACGGCCGGGCGTTCGAACGGACCGCGGCGGATCAGCACCCGCAGCCGTGCGAAGAGTTCCTCAAGGCTGAACGGTTTGGTGAGGTAGTCGTCCGCTCCGCCGTCCAGGCCGCGCACGCGGTCAGCGACGGCGTCCTTGGCGGTGAGCATCAGCACGGGCAGCCAGGTGCCGCGCCTGCGCAGGGCGGCGCAGACCTCGAAGCCGTCCAAGCCGGGCAGCATCACGTCCAGCACCATCGCGTCGTAGATGGCCACGTCGGTGAGAGCCAGTGCCTGGGGGCCATCAGGGGCTGTGTCGACGGCATAGCCTTCCTCGGTCAGGGCCCGGCGCAGCAGGTCGCGCATCTTCGGCTCGTCCTCGACCACCAGGATCCGCATCGCACCTTCCCCTCGTTCGCCGTCACCGCACACCTCGTCGGGCGGTTCACGATCCCCGCCGCTCATGAAGGTGGCATGAAGTCACCCGTTTGTCCGGGTGGCTCTTCATGGCAACTTCATCAGGGGCGGCTTCTGTGACCACATAGGCACCTTCGACTTCGACAACGATCTCGACGAGGAGTGGTCATGTCACCCCGTTCGATCACCAAGCCGGCCGCAGGGGCGGCGGCCGCGCTCCTGCTGGTGACGGGCAGCGGCCTGCTCGCAGGCTGCGGCAACCAGACGAGAAGCGACGCCGACGGTACGAGCGCGGCCGCGGCGCAGGCCGCCTCCGCCTGGCCCGCGACATCACCCTGGCTGCCGGCCGCGCCGCACTCCAACTCGCTGCCGTCGGCGCCCTCCTGCTCCTGGTCTTCCGCCACACCGGCCTCGCCGGAGCCATCGGCTGGCTCGCCCTCATGGTCCTGATCGCCGGCCGGGTCGCCGCCCGCCGCACCCCCGCCCTGCCGAGGGTCCTCCCCACGGCGACCGCCGCGATCACCGTCGGCACGGCGGCGACCATGGGCACCCTGCTCGCCCTCGGCGTGATCGCCACCCAGGCCCGCGTCGTCATCCCCGTCGGCGGCATGGTCGTCTCCGGCGCCATGCAGGCCACCGCCCTAGCCCTGACCCGCCTCCACGACGAGGTCCGCACCGCCCGCCCCGCCATCGAGGCCCGCCTCAGCCTCGGCCTCTGTGCCACCGACGCCTTCGCCCCACACCAGCGCACCATCGTCCGCACGGCCCTGATCCCGGCCCTCGACTCCACCAAGACCGTCGGCGTCATCAGCCTGCCCGGCGCCATGACCGGCCTCATCCTCGCCGGAGTCGACCCCTTCACCGCGATCCGCTACCAGATCGTCGTGATGTACATGCTGCTCGCGGCGGCCGCGCTGGCCGCGCTCATCGCCGTACGCCTCGCCGAACGCGCTCTGTTCGACGACGCCCACCGCCTGCGCCCCATCACCACCCAACCCGGGAAGACCCACACGTGACCTACCTCCTCAGCACCCGAGCCCCGCTGGCCCTTGCCAGTGGGTTGCTCCTCACACTCGCCGCCGACTTCACCTCGCTGCGCGAGTAGGACCTGGCAGACGCCGGTTTCTAGGAGGGAACCCTCCGAATGACGGGTCGGACGCCGCAAAGGACAAGATCGTGAGACAGATCTGACGTGCCCCTTGAACGAGACGGCGGATGAAGCCCAGGTCACCACGCCGGAACGGGACAATCCGATTGCGGGCCTACACCACCGGCCCGGTTCGGCCTCCGACGGCGGCACAGGTGCGAGATGCGCAAGGCTCGGACCAAGACTGGCGGGCGGGGGGATCGCCTGAAATCTCAGCCCTCGATGTGATAGCGGCTCTGGGCCACGACGGCTTGGCGGATCTTGGTGGTGAAGTCGGCGGTACGGGCGATCCGGTGATCGTCTTCCATCGGCCGGGCGGCGGCGCCCGCATCCGGTTCGCGTGGACCGACCGGGGCCCCGCGCTCGGCGAGCGCATCGACCAGCTCGCCCTCGCCTCGGCTCCCTCGCCCCCCGGCTCGCTCCCGCAGCTTCACTCTGGCCGACACAGATGCTGCGTGGCTGCTCCATTCCTGAAAGGCTTCAAGGCATGCGAGAGATCAGCGGGGTTGGTGCCGTCCGTATCGAGTACAGCCACTTCTCAGTAGGCGAGCATTGGGAGCGAGGCTTCGAGCGCAGGAAGAGCGAGCCGAATTTCCAGACCGACGAAGAGGTAATCGTGCCCGGCCAGCTCGTCGTGACGTCGCGGGTTCAGGAGCATACTGCGCCGGTCGTTTTGGCTGTCAACGACCAACTGGACGAGGCACCGGGATCGGCCAGGACGCTGGTTGCTTCTGTGGACTACCAGCCGGTCTACAAGGGCCGCAAGGCAGCCTTTGACACGATGAACGGCCCGGCTCAGCCTGCCCGTGCATGATCACCACCGCCGAGGCCGAAGGACACACCTGCTCGGCCGGGCAAACCGGCTTCGCACCCCCGTCTCATCGCCGCCGCAGGGCACATCCTCACTTCACCATCACCGCACAGGGCCAGCCAGTGGGGTTTCTCATCCTCCAGGAACAGGTCCGGGCCGAGCACGTCGCCACCTCTCAGGACGCAACCCCGATCCAGATACGGCCGCTTCGCCGGTCCGCTCGAGCGCAACGCCGCGGTGCCGCCGCCTTCCTGCCAGGGCCGCGCCACCGCTCCACCGACAGCACGCTGACCCGTAACTCCGCGGCGATCACCGAGCTCTTCTCACCGCGAGCGAAGCGATCAGCGGCCTGCAATCGCATAGCCTCGCGAAACGACAGGTCAGTAACGCGCGCAAACCCTTCGAAGGCAGCCCCTCCTGCGGGCCGCTCGCGCATCTCGCCGCCGAGTGGCCGGACCCGGGGGGCGTCACTGCATGTTGGTGTGGCGAGCGTGCATCTGCTCGTAGGCGTCATCGTCGTCTGCGGCGAGTTCCATGACGACGGCATCGAGAATGAGCAGGGCCCCTTGTTCGAACAAGCTGCCGCCGAACTGGTCGGTCGCCGCCTTCGGCACGGGCAGCACGATGTCCGCGAGGTCTGCCAGCGTGCTCGCCGGATTCGCGGTCACGACCAGCGTTCGTGCCCCCAGTTCTGCCGCCGTGCGGGCGAAGTGCACGGAGACCGGTGTCTCACCGGAACCCGAGATGACGATGAGCCCGTCGCCCGCCCTCACGGACGGTGCTGTCGCCTCCCCCAGCACGTGCACTTCCCGGCCGAGGTGCATCAGCCGCATGGCCGTCATCGAAGCCACGAGCCCGGAGCGGCCCTGCCCGGTGGCGAACCAACGTCGCCCCGGAGTCCGTAGCTCGGTCACGGCAGCGGTGAAGGAGACCTCGTCGACGTCGTGGAGGAGGTTCGCCACTTCGTGTCGGACGGCCAGCCACATCCGGCGTTCCTGAACCGATCGAGCATTCACTGGGCCACTCCTCTCTGGTCTCGGGTCGAGCATCCGGGCCCCCCGCTCACGCCGGGGCCACAGTGATGAGCACCTTGACCTGTTCGGGGTCACAGGAGGCGGCGAACGCCTTGTCCGCCTCGTGGAACGGGAAGGTCGCGGTGACGAGTTCGTCGACGTCCACCCCTCCGGAACCGATCAGGGACATCGCCTGGGCGAAGTCCTCGGCGACGTACATCAGACTTCCCGCGAGACGGATCTCGCGGTCCTGGATCAGGTCGATACGCACCGGTGTGGTCCCGGGCAGCCCCACCCCTACGACCACGACGAGGCCGCCCTTGGTCACCAGGTCGACGGCCTGCGCCAGCGAGGACTCGCGGGAGACGCAGTCGAAGACCACGTCCGCGGCCCCCTCCAGGGCATCGTGGGCTGCCGTGACCAGGTCGGGGGAGTCGGCGGGGAAGACCGCGTCGGCTCCCAGGCGCAGCGCACGGGCGCGCTTGGATGCGAGCAGATCGGTGACGGCGACCTTTGCGGCGCCTTGGTGCCTGGCGGCGGCGAGCAGCAGCAGACCGATCGGCCCGGCACCGAGAATCGCCACGGTGCGTCCCCGGAGGTCTCCCGCCTTGGCGATGGCGGCCAGTGGCGTGGCGAGCGGTTCGATCAGCGCGGCCTGGGTGTCGGACATGGCGTCCGGCAGGATGTGCACCCGGTCGGCCGGGATCGTGAACAACTCCGCAAGCCCGCCGGGCACTTGGCAGCCGAACACCTTCAGCTGCCGGCAGATGTTGTAGCGGCCGGAGCGGCACTGGAAGCAGGAGCCGCAGTACAGGTTGGGTTCCACGACGACGCGGTCGCCGACGCGCATGCTCTCGACGCCGCTGCCGGTGGCGGCTATGACTCCCACGACCTCGTGACCGGGGCGGTAGGGCAGCTCGATGAACGGGTGCCTGCCGAGCGCCGCATGCGTGTCCGAGCCGCACACGCCCACGAGCGAGGTGCGGACGAGGACCTCGCCCGGTCCTGCAACGGGTGCCGGCGCGGTCTCCCAGCCCACCTCGTCGGCGGTCACGACCACGCGCCTGATGTGTTGCGTCAACGTACTTCTCCGCTTCTCAGTACACGGTGTACCCGCCGTCGGCCACGACGACGGAACCGGTGATGAACGACGCCGCCTCGCTTGCGAGGAACACGACGGTCGGTGCTATCTCCTCGGGCAGCGCATAGCGTTGCTGCGGGGTGTCCTCGATCCAGTGGCGGCGCAGATCAGGACGGTCCACCGGTGCCATCTCCGTCTTGACGTAGCCGGGAGCGACCGCGTTGACGCGGATCCCGGCATCGGCCCACTCGGCCGCGAGGGATTTCGTGAGGTGGTGCACGGCCGCCTTGGAGGCGTTGTACGCGTGCTGCCACTGGGGCCGGTTGACGATGAGGCCCGACATGGACCCGATGTTGACGATGGATCCGCCGCCCGTGTCGGCCATGTGGCGTGCGGCCGCGAGGCTGCACTTCCACAGCGCGCGGACGTTGAGGTCGAAGACCTGCGCCCACTCTTCGTCCGTGGCGTGCCAGGAGTCGTTGTGGAAGCAGGTGCCGGCGTTGTTGACGAGGATGTCCAGGCCGCCGAGCGCGTCGGCGGCCTCGCCTGTCATGCGCTCCACGTCGGCGTCGTCCGTGATGTCGGCCGTGATCGGGTGCAGGCGCAGCCCCTGCTCGGCTGCCTGTTTCACCGCGCCGGCTGTGCGTTCGCCGTCGCGGGCCGCGATTGCGACGTCGGCGCCGGCTTCGGCGAGTGCGGTGGCGAAGGCCAGGCCCAGTCCGCGGTTGCCGCCGGTGACCAGGGCCCTGCGGCCGTTCAGTGCGAACGTGTCGAGGACGCCCATTCAGAGCACCACCAGCGTCTTCAGGGTGCCGGGCACCTTGTCGTTGTTGAGCGCCTTCTCGGTGTCCTCCAGTGCGAACCGGGCGGTGACCACGCTGTCCAGGTCGACCTGGCCCGAGGCGACGAGGTGCGCGGCGAGGGGCCAGGTGTCCGTGTAGCGGAACACTCCGGTGATGATCAGCTCGCGGGCCTGGATCACGGGGATGGGCATCGGGATCTGGTCCGCGCCCATGCCCACGAGGACGACGACGCCGCCCCCGCGGACGGCCTCGATGCCGCTGATGACCGCGGGCGTCGCGCCGGAGGCGTCGATGAAGGCGTCCACGGCCAGGTCGCGCACCGCCTCCTTCGTCGGGTCGAGCGTGCGGGTGGCACCGAACCGCTCGGCCAGGGCCCGGCGGTCGGCCGCCGGGTCGGACACGATGACCTCGGCGGCGCCGAACGCCCTGGCCGCCTGGGCCGTGATGACGCCGATCGGACCGGCACCGGCGATCAGCACCCGGGAGCCGGGCACGATACGGGCCTTGCGGGAGGCCCAGATGCCGACGGACAGCGGTTCGAGCAGCGCGGCGGATTCGTCGGAGACGGCGTCGGGCACGGGGTGGGCGAAGTCGGCCTGGATGGTCACGTATTCGCAGAAGGCGCCGTCGATGGGCGGGGTGGCGTAGAACTCCATCTCGGGGCAGAGGTTGTAGCGGCCCGCCTTGCACTGCCCGCAGACACGGCAGGGACGCTGCGGTTCGATGGCGACCCGCTCTCCGGTCCGGGAGGCGTCGACGTCGTCGCCGACCGCGACGATGCGTCCGGAGACCTCGTGACCGAGGACGAGCGGCGCGTCGACGACGAAGTCACCGATTCGGCCTTCCCGGTAGTAGTGGACATCCGAACCGCAGACACCGACCGCGGCGACCTTGATCAGCACTTCGTCACGCTGCGGCCGGGGAACTGGGCGCTCCTCCATGACGATTTCGCCGACGCCGGTGAGGACGCTCGCGCGCATGGTCTCGGGAATCGCCGTTGACGTGGTGGACATGGTCACACTCCTTCGGAGGGGAGGACGGCGGGAGCCGTGGTGGAGAACAGCGCCCGGCCGGAGACGACGTAGCGGGCGCCGGCACGCAGGCAGGCGGCGAGGTTCGTCTGGTCGACTCCCCCGTCGACACCCGCCGGAAGAACGGGCGCGAGTTGCTCGACCCTGGCCAGCAGGGCCGGATCGGCGGTGTCGGAGCTGCCCGGCTTGATGAGCATGACGAGCACCCCGTCGACGGCTTCCAGGACGTGCTGGACGGCGGTGAGACTGGTCTGCGGCGCGACCGCGAGCCACGCCTCGGCCCCGCTGCGGTGGATCTGCTCGGCGACGGCCGTCGGGTCCGCGCACGATTCGACGGGGAACGTGACGCGGTCGACCTTCGCGGCGCAGACCTCGTCGAGGGGGCCGTCGAGTTCCTCCGCGATGAGGTGGACGTCCAGGGGGCCGAGCCGGCGGTCCTTCAGGGTGCGTACAAGGGACAGGTCGACGCCCCGGTGGGTGAGGTCGTCGACGATCACGTCGGCGTGGATCCAGAGCCGCTCCTTGGCCAGGTGGCGTGCGGCGGCCATCTGGTCGGACTCGGCGACCGCGTAGATGCTTCCGGCCAGGGTGGCGCCGGAATGACCGTCGATCTGCGCGGTGATGGCCGGGTTCAGCGAACCCGTGTAGCCCTTCACGACGTCCTTCCTGTCGCGCCGGAGGTATCGGCGTCCAGGGCGTCCCAGGCGGCGAGCACGTCGTAGCGGGCGGCGGCGTGTGCGCGTGCCGTCTCGGAGCCGGCGCGCGGTGTGGCGGCGACCTGTGTGGTAGGAGCCCACTGTCTGAGGACCTCCCGTACCGGGCGGCCCAAGGCGATGGCGGCGGCCTGGACGCACGCTCCCCGTGCGGACGCCTCCGGGGCGTCGGCGAGGAGGACCTCGCGGCCGGTGAGGTCGGCCAGGAGCTGGGTGTAGGCCGGGGAGCGTGAGCCCCCGCCGGTGGCGATGAGACGTCCGCCGGTGGCGACTCCCGCGGTGTTGAGATGCCGCTCGCCGGAGACCAGCCCGAGGATCACCCCCTCGAAGGCGGCGCGGGCCAGGTCCTCCCGGGTGGTGTGGGAGGTGAGTCCCGCCAGCAGCCCGTGCGCTCCGGGGCGGTTGGGCTTGCGCTCGCCGTCCAGGAACGCCGCGAGGACCAGCCCGGAGTCTTCGGGCGCGGTGAGGGCCAGCTTGGACAGTTCCTCGTGGCCGACGCCGAGGATCCGCGCGAAGGTGTCGGTGACCCGTGCGGCATTGAGCGTGGACACCAGGGGCAGGTAGCCGCCGGTCATGTCGGCGACCCCGTCCACGATGCCGGTCGGGTCGAAGACCGGGGTGCGGCTGGCGGTGAAGACGACACCGGAGGTGCCGAAGGTGTAGACGACGTCGCCGGGCTCGATGCCCAAGCCGAGGGCCGCCGCATGCTGGTCGCCGCCTCCGGGTCCCACCAACGTCCCGAGGGACAGGCCGAGTTCGGTCGCCGCCCGCGGACACAGCGTTCCGACTGCCCGCGAGTCGTCGACCACCTCGGGCAGTACCTCCAGCCACTCGCGCCGATCGTCGACGTGGGCCAGCAGTTCGGGCAGATAGCGGGATTCCGCCGCGTTGTAGTAGCCGGTGCCGGAGGCTTCGGAGCGGTCGGTGACGTAGCGCCCGGAGAGTTTCCAGGTCAGCCAGTCGTGTGGCAGCAGGATCCTGCGCAGCCGCCGGAAGTTGTCCGTCTCGTTCTCGGCCAGCCAGGCCACCTTGCTGAGCGTGAAGGCGGCGGTGGGAAGAGATCCGACGGCGCGGATCCACTCCTGTGCCCCGATGCGCTGCTTGAGCCGTTCGAGCTGCTGTGCCGAGGTGGTGTCGTTCCACAGTTTCGCCGGCCGGATCACCTCGTCCTGCTCGTCCAACGCGACGAGGCCGTGGCACTGGGCATCGACGGAGACCGCGGCGATGTCGCTGCCGGATACGCCGGCCGAGCGCCGCGCGGCTTCGAACGCGGCTTTGAGGGCCGCCCACCACGAGGCCGGGTCCTGCTCACTGCTGGGCGGGAAGGCGGGCGGATGCGGTGCGCTCCCCGAACCGAGCAGGGAACCGTCGTCAAGGTCGCGGATCTCGACCTTGCAGGACTGGGTTGAGGAGTCCACTCCAGCGACGGAGGGCATTTCGGTGTCTCCTTATCAAGGATGTGCGGTCGCGATGTGCCCAGGGGTGTCGGGCACTGCGGCGACCCTTGTCCCTGCGGGCCCGGCGGTTTTCGCCGGGCCCATGCTCGTTCTCAGCAGGACTTGTAGATGTACGGCTTGACCGTGGCGTCGTCGATGTTCTGCTGGGTGATGGCCATCAGTCCGGTGATCTCGGTCTTGGGAACCTGCTTCCCCTTGCCGAGGTCGACGGCGTACTGGACACCCTTGACGCCCATGTCGTACGGGTTCTGCGACACGATGGCGTCGATGTCGCCGCCCTTGAGAGCCTGCACCTGGCTCGGCTGGGCGTCGAACGCCACGATCTTCACGCTCTTGCGCGCGTTGGCGTTGCGCACGCCGATGGGCGCGCCGTCGCCGGTGAAGTTGTCCACCGCGAAGACGCCCTTCAGGTCGGGGTTCGCCGCAAGCACGGAGCTCACCTTGGAGGCGGTGGCCTGCGCGGAGTGATCGGCGTACTGCGTGGTCAGCACGGTGATGTTCGGGTACTTGGACTTCATCCTGTCGACGAAGCCCTTCACCCGCTCGTCGTCGGTGCTGCTGCCCGGCGGCTCGCTCAGCGCCACGACCTTGCCCTTACCGCCGATGAGCTTGGCCATGGTGTCGGCACCCAGCGCACCGCCCGCGATGTTGTCACTGTTGACCTGGCTGGACAGGTCGGAGGTGTCGGTGAGCTTGGTGTCCACGGTGATGAGGTTGATGCCGGCCTGCTTGGCCTGGTGCATCGGCTGGAACATCGCGGTCTTGTCCGTCGGCGCGATGAGGATGGCCTGGGGGTTCTTGGCCACGACGGAGGAGAGCACCGGCTGCTGCTGGGAGGGGTCGAACGTCCCCGGGGCGGCGTAGCTGTAGCCGACGCCGAGCTTCTTGGCCTCGGTCTTGGCACCGCAGTCGATCGCGGCATAGAAGGGGCTGTCCTTCACGCCTCCGATCAGGGCGACGCTCTTGACCTCCTTCTGGGAGGTCGACGAGGCGGTGGTGGCGGAATTGCTGCAGCCGGTGGCGACGGCAACAAGGCCGGCAGCGGCGACGACGACCGCGGTGCGGCGAGTGGCGCCTTGGAAGACTCTGGGGACGAACGTGGACATGGACACTCCTGTCATGCGGCGGATGACGCGGCTCGGGGGAAGCGGCCGACGACTGTGCGGGAAGGGGATGGGCCGGGGACTGCTCCCCGGTGGGGGTTACCTTCGGTTCTGGTTTCCGCGGCGCACCTGGTCGATGAAGACGGCCAGGACCAGCACGGCGCCGACAGCGAAGGTCTGCCAGAACGGCTGGATGCCGACGATGGTGAAACCGCTCTGCAGCGTCACGGGCACGAAGGTGCCGATGACGGTGCCGAACACGGTGGCCACCCCGCCGAACAGGCTGGTGCCGCCGAGGACCGCTCCGGCGATGGTGGTGAGGTTGTCGCTGGTGTGTCCGCCGATCGTGGTGGTGGAGAACTGGGCGAGGCTCATCGCGCCGGCCACACCCGCGAGCGCGCCGCTGAGGACGTAGACCGAGATCAGATGGCGGCGCACCGGGACGCCCGACCGCAACGCGGCCTGCGCGTTGGAACCGATGGCCTTGGTCCTGACGCCGTACACCGTCTGCCACAGCACCAGGCCGCCCACGGCCGCGACCAGCAGGAAGATCAGGACGAGCAGGGGGATGCCGGCGAAGTTCTCGTAGCCGATGTACGTGGTCATCACGGAAGGCACCGTGCGGATGTCCAGGCCGCTGCTGAGGATCTGCGCCGCGCCGAGCGCCATGCCGAGGGTGCCCAGGGTGGCGATCAGCGCGGGAACGCGCAGACAGGTCACGATCAGACCGTTCACCAGCCCCCATACGGCGCTGGCGGCGACGCACACCAGGACGCCGACGATGACAGCGCCCCATCCGGCGCCGATGCCGCCCATCGCGCCCATGACCTTCGCCGATACGACGGTCCCGAACACCAGGACCGACCCCACCGACAGGTCGATGCCGCCGGTCGCCAGCACATACGTCTGTCCCACGGCGGCGACGCCGATCACGGCGGCCGACAGGGCGATGCTGCGGAAGTTGTAGGCACCGAGGAACGCGTCCGGGCGCAGGACCGAGAAGAGGACCACCATGAGCAGCAGGATGACCAGCATGCCCATGCTGGGCCGGGCCAGCAGACTCTGGGCAAGCCGGGATGTGCGGTCCCGTAGCGCGGACGGGGTACGGTTGGCGATCGCCTCGCCGACCGAGGTCTCGTGGTCGAGCAGGCTCATGAGGTCTCCTCCATGGACGTGCCGCTGGTCATCGCCTGCACCAGATCGGGCACCTGCGCCTCACCACGGCGGAACGCGGCCACCCGCTGGCCCAGGCGCAGGACCTGGATGGAGTCGGAGACTTCCAGGACGTCGGGCATGTTGTGGCTGATGAGCACCACCCCGATGCCGCTCTCGGCAACGCGGCGGATGAGCGCGAGGACGCTCTTGGTCTGCGCCACACCGAGCGCGGCCGTCGGCTCGTCCATGATCACCAGGTGCGACGCCCACATGGCGGCCCTGGTGATGGCGACGCTCTGCTGCTGGCCACCGGACAGCGCGGACACATGTGCCTTGTGGTCCTTGATCCGCACGTTGAGATCCGAGAAGACCTTGGCGGTCTCTTCCCGCATCGTGCGCCGGTCCACCAGACCCACCCGGCCCAGGAGACCGGCCTTGCGCCGCTCCCGGCCCAGGAAGACGTTCTCGTACGGCGTCAGGTCACCGGCAAGAGCGAGATCCTGGTAGACGGTCTCGATGCCGTGGGCCCTGATGTCCTGCGGCGAGGTCGGACGCACCGGCTTCCCGTCGATGAGCAGTTCTCCGTCGTCGGCGGTGTGCACGCCCGACAGCACCTTCACCAGGGTGCTCTTGCCGGCGCCGTTGTCACCGATCAGAGCGGTCACTTCGCCGGCACGCGCCTCGAAGTCTGCCCCACGGAGCGCCTCGACATGGCCGAAGCTCTTGCGGATCCCGCGCGCCTCCACCACCGGGGTGCCCACGGCCACTCCCACGCCCGCGGTCATGACAGACCGCCGTACATCCGGCGACGAGACGCCCTGCCGCTCGCCGCGCATCCTGCGAAGGGGACCCGCATCGGTCCCACCTCCCTTGATCAATTTCACCTCGCAGGTCCTGCGCGGCCTGTTTACGGATCCGTCGCAGTACCCCGGGCAGGAGACCCGCTCTCCGCCCATCTGACAAATTAGCCACCCGTTTGGGCGGGCTAATGGGGGACAGTAGACGGAAGGCTCGGTCACATGTCAATGAGTGCGCCCATATGGGCGCGCCCGCTGCCATGGCACCCCTGATCGCAGCGCACCGGGCTCCCACATGCCGCCCATCCAGCCGAGGCATCGCCCACCTGAGCACATACGCACGACCTGAAGGCGAAATACGTGCCCAGATGAGAAGACTGCGCTCATGCGGGCACATCAGGTATCGTGTGGCTCGCGTACCCGTGCTTCGTGAGGGGGACCTCCATGGGACCGACCGACATGCTGCGAGCCGCAGCCCAGGGCTCCATGGGCCCGACCGAGATGCTGCGAGCCACCACCATCGCCCGGCAGTACTTCCTGGAAGGCCGGTCGAAGGTCGACATCGCCCAGGAGTTCGGCATCTCGCGCTACAAGGTCGCGCGCATCCTCGACGAGTGCCTCGAGAAGGGCATCGTGCGCATCGAGATCGCCACCCCGACCGCAGTGGACGGCGAGCTCTCCGAGCAGCTGCGCCGCACCTTCGACCTGCAACACGTACTCGTCATCAAGACCACCGCATCCGACGCCGCCACCCTGCGCCGCGAGCTGGGGACCGCCGCCGCCGCCCTGCTCACCGAGGTCGTGACCGAGGACGACATCCTGGGCGTCAGCTGGGGCCGGACCCTGCACGCGATGGCCCGTTCACTCACCAGCCTGGCCCCCTGCAGCATTGTGCAGATGACCGGCGTCACCGGCACGGTCAGCGCGAACTCGGCCGATCTGGTACGACGGCTGGCCGCCGTCTCCAACGGCCCCGTCTATCCCATCTACGCGCCCCTCGTGGTCTCCGACGCCGCCACCGCGCAGGCCATCCTCACCCAGCCCGGCATCGCCGCCGCGGTGTCGCGATTCGGCTCCATCACCAAGGCAGCCGTGGCCATCGGCAGCTGGGACGCCGAAGGATCCCAGCTCTACCCGCTGCTGGAACCGAAGACGCTCGCCGCGCTGTCGTCCGAGGACGTGGCGGCCGAGGCGTGTTCCATCCCCCTCGCAGAGGACGGAACGCCCGTCGACCCCGACCTCGCCAGGCGGACCATCGGCATAGGGTTCGACGCGCTCCGCCGCATCCCCGAGGTCATCGCCGTGGCCGGCGGCGAGTCCAAGGCCCGAGCTATCCATACTGTCCTGAACAGCGGACTGGCCCACTCCCTGGTCGTCGACGACCGGGCCGCCCGGCGTGTGCTGGCCCTGCATACCTGACAGCCCCAAGCCGCGTCGGCGAGGCATCCAGCCCTATAAGCAAAGAAGTGTGGGTCCTCCGAGCCAGGAGGTGAACCGTGAAGCCCACGACCAGGGATCATTCCGCGCCCAGCGGGGAGCGGCCGGCCGAGCCCGTCGACGCGGTGCTGTTCGACATCGGCGGCACGATCTACGACGACGAGCGCTACGTTCAGGCGCTGTACCGGGCGGTCGCCGAGTTGGCCGGAGACGTCGACGAGGCCGAATTCTGGGGGCTGTACGACGCCGAACGCGAAGGCGGCAGCAGACTGCTGCGCACCCCATCGCCCGACGGTTCGTGCCCGGCGGGGACGTGGCGCTGCTGCACCGGCACATCGTTCAGCACGGGGAGTACCCGGTCGAGGCGCTCTACCCCGATGTCGGGCCGACCCTGCACGCGCTGGTGCACCAGTACCGGCTCGGCGTCGTCTCCCTCTCCCCGCCCCAGGTGTGCAAGGCGCTACGCCGCGACGGCCTGGACAGGCTGTTCGACGCGATGGTGCTCGGGGGCGAGCCCTTCGAGAAGCCGGATCCCCGCGCGTTCCTTGCCGCGCTGGATCAGAGGGGGGTGCTCCCTGCACGCGCCGCCTATGTCGGCAACCGGCTCCACGCCGGCATCCGGCCCACAGCGCGGCTCGGTATGCGCACCGTGTGGATGCTGCGCGGCGAGGCCCCGCCGGCGCCGACCCGCAGCCAACTCGAGGAGCCCGACGCGGTGATCACCTCACTGACCGGGCTGCCGATGGCTCTGGCCCGGCTGGCGAACCGCCATGCCGGCGGCGACGCGCGTGCGGGGCATGTCGACCGCCGCCGTCGACATCACCGGGCAGTACCGCACCCGGCAGCGGCTGTCCATCGTGAACGCGGGCCAGCGTCCGCATCGGCAGCACACTCAACGTGACGCGGACTGCTCAGGAGCTTGCGGACGTAGCCACCGAACACTTCGCCGACTTCGTCAGCATCGACCTGTTCGAGCCCGTCTTCCACGGCACCGAGCCGGAGCCCCGGCCGGCCGCCGAGCCCGTCGTCCTCCGCCGAGCCGGAGCCCCGGCCGGCCGCCGAGCCCGTCGTCCTCCGCCGAGCCGCACAGCAGTCCGTCCTGCACGGCTGCCCGGAGTCGGTGGTCAAACCCGGGCAGACGGACCGCTGTCCCGAGGACTCTGACGCGGCTGCGCCACACCCTGCACGACGCCCCATCGGCCCTGGAAGACACCTGCGACAAGGTGTTGCAAGCGCTGCTCCCCGACACCCCCTCCGATGACGTCGCCCTGCTCCTCGCCCGCCCCCAGACCCTCGCCGCCTCTCACGTCGCGACCTGGGAGCTGCCCTCGGATCCGGCAGCGGTAGCCCGCGCACGCCGACTGACGGCCGATCAACTCGCCTCCTGGGCACTGGACGAGACATCCTTCATCACCGAACTGGTGGTCAGCGAACTCGTCACCAACGCCATCCGATACGGCCAACCACCCATCCAACTGCGCCTGATCCACGACACCGGTCTCATCTGCGAGGTCTCCGACGCCAGCAGCACCTCACCCCACATGCGGCGAGGCCGCACCTACGACGAAGGCGGCCGCGGTCTGCTCCTGGTCGCCCAGCTGACCGAGCGCTGGGGCACCCGCCACACCACGTCCGGCAAGACGATCTGGGCCGAACAGACCCTTCCCGCACACCATTGAGTCACGTGCGCGGGGCACCGAACTTGTTCGGCAGGACCCGCACGGAACGGGTCGCGGGAGAGGCGCGCCACAGGAACGTGACGGCCAGGTGGTCCTCGCTGCCGAGGCGGTCGGGGCCGGTCAACGGCGTACCCCGGCGGCATACGTCCACCCAGAAGCCGTCCACGCCGCGAGGGCTGTTCATGCAGGCGAACGCCACGCTCGAGTCCAACTGGTCGCTTCATGATCTCCGCCACGCTCTGTCCCGTCATCGATGGACCTCGTGATGTGTCCGAGGGCGGGCGGGGTCGCTCCCCGTCACGCCACGGAGTAGCCGGTGAGCTTGGTGATCCAGGTGAACAGGGCCGGGGCGTCGTAGTTGACCGCGTGGCCACCGTCCCAGTAGAGGGCGGAGTTGACCTCGTCGCCGAGTCGTGTGGTGATCGCTGCCAGGTTGCACACAACGGTGTGTGAGGTGTTGGTGTCCAGGGTTCCGGTGCGCAGCCACCAGTGCCGGGCGCGGGAGGGGTTCTTGTTCTCCAGGTGGTACATCGGGTTCATCTGGTTGAGCTTGGCCGGAAGGTCGCTGTCGAGCCGCGCGCTGCTGTTGCCGGAGGCGTGCCGCAGGCTGTAGAGGGTGAAGTGCCGGGCGTTGGTGGTCGCGTTGCCGTATTCGATGTTCTCCGCGGCGGACAGGTCGAAGGTGTCGAAGGCGGGGGCGGTCTTCATCCGGGTGCCGACATGCTTGAGGAAGTCCTCCCAGGTGAACGTCGCCTTGCCGCCGGACCAGGTGATCCAGGTGTTCTTCTTGAGGTAGGACGTCCGCTCGGATGCGGTCAGGGTCTTCGTCAGCGCTGTGGTGGCTGCGGGGATCAGGTACTCCTTCATCATGTAGGAGGAGTAGTTGTCCGTGGTGAGCGTGCCGAAGCCGTTGATGCCGGGCAGCGCGAGCTGCTGGAGGTAGCTGGTGAACTGCTTCTTGAGCACGCCGGAGATGGTCTGGTCGACGGTGCTGCTCCCGCTGCTCGCGGAGCTGGTGGGACTGCTGCTGGAGCTGCCGGGGCCGCCCATCGACTGGTAGGTGAGGGTGCCCCACATCCACTCGTACTGGCCGTCCGAGTGCTCCAGGTCGGTGATGGGCGAGTAGCAGGCGGACAGGAAGACGTTGTCATCCGCGTCGGCCGCGCCGAGCGCCTTGAGCTCCGCGTCGTACAGGGTGCTGTTGCCGGACGCGCCGACCAGCGCGGACAGCGCGCCGCCGGCGCTGCCGCCGGAGGTGATGATCCAGTCCTTGTTGCCGGGGATGCGGTCCTTGTTGTGGCGCAGATAGCGCAGCGCGGCCTTGAGGTCGACGATCGCGGCCGGGGCCTTGCCGTAGTACGTGCCGTTGGAGCCCGACCACTTCTGGTCGCGGCCGCGGCAGCCCGGCTCCACCACGACGTAGCCGTGGGCCAGCGCCGTCTCGCCGTTGTCGTAGCTGCTCCAGTAGCTTCCCATCGAGCTGCCCAGGCCCGCCGAGGAGGCCCCCGCAGCAGCACCGCCCGCGCCGCCCCCAGGTGGCGCCGAGCCGCTGGGGGCGCCGGATCCGGAGCCGCCGGCCGGCGTACTGCCCGAGCTCGATTTGCCGGAGCCGAAGCCGCCGCCGAACGAGCCGGCGGACATTCCGCCGCCTTGTGCGGTCGCGCCCCACGTGGAGGACGAGGTGTAACCGCCGACGTTGATCGCGAACATGATCGGCGCCCTGGTGGCGTCGACGGCCTTGCCGTCGATCGCCACCGGCACGCTGACGTTCAGCGACTGGTACTTGTAGTTGACCGGGTGCTGGACGTAGACGTTGTTCTTGTAGAAGCGGTACGTGACCTTCTTCGAACCGCTTCCCGTGTTCACCGTCTTGGTCAGCGTGGTATAAGAGCTGGAATTGAAATCCAGCGAATAGGTCTTCGACGAACTCGACGAGGAACTCGGCGAGGACGACCCGGAACCCGAGTCGGTACATCCCGCGACCACCGGGATCAACGCCGCTCCGGTCATCGTCTTGAGCACCGATCTGCGCTGCACGCTGTTTTCCTCTCTGTCTGTGCTTCCATCCGCCGCTCCCCGTGGTGAGGCTGGAGGAGAGATCAGCGTCATCCGAGATTTCATGGCAGGACCTGCAGCCGACTTGAACAGGCCGATTGCGTTCCTTGCCGGCGAAGAGTCAATGCATTTCGCATGAGAATTGATATCTGGCCCAACTGTGCCACCGCTGTTGGAAAACTGTGAGGACGATAAGCTCTCAAGTCGTTGAACCTTTCTCATCCTGATCGCCAGGCGGTCTCGATGGCGTGAACGGCGGCAACGGTCCGGCTGATCCGGTTGGTGCGGGCCTTGCGGAAGATCCGCCATTGCTTGAGGCGGGCGAAGGCGCGTTCTCCTGGTGCCCGCAGCCGGGCGTGGTCGCGGTTGAACTGGGCGTACTTCTCAGGAAGGTCTCGGCCGTAGTAGGGGGTGCGTACGGTGGCTCCGGCTCCGCGGTAGGCCCGGTCGGCAAGGACGAGGAGCTGACGGGACAGGCAGGCCTGGATCACACCGGGTGCGCGGGCCGCGGTCAGTCGTGCGTGCGGCCGGACAGGGCCCGTGAGAACCACAGCGGTGTCCCATCCGGGGCGGCCACGACCTGCACGTTCATCCCGTGGCGGCGGTGCTTCATCGAGTAGTACGGCTCGTCCGCCGTGATGCGGTCGGTGCCGATCAGGGTGCTGTCGAGGATGACGAACCCTGCCGGTGGCAGTTCGCGCAGGGCCTCGTGCAGGCTTGGAGCGTGTTGGCGAGGATCTCGACCGTCTCGGTCACGTACCGGCCGGCGGTGGCGGTGGAGACGCCGAAGGCAGCTGCGACCTGGGCCACGGTCTCGTCTTCTTGCGTAGGTGGACCAGGACGAGCAGGGCCTGCCGGAAGCAGCCGAGTCTGCGCCAGCGGGAGTTCAGCTCACACCTTCGGGCGTAGATGAGCCAGGAAACGTGCTCAACGACCTCATGCGGGACGTCGAGCATGGCTCGATACGGGACCAACAGGGTTCCTGTGTCGAGATGTTGATGAGTGAGATCACCAGCGCAACGACCGGGAGCCCTGCCGCGTTACGAACCCGCCGCCAGCCGACATCACCCATAGACCACAAGATGAGAAGGGTTCAGTAACACGAACTGTATGAGGAGCCGAGCGCGTCATGCGCGCAAGCACAGTCGCCACTAGACGAAGCCCCCACCGGAGTGCTCTGGTGGGGCGCCTTGTCACAGGCGCTGTCACACTGCCCCTATGACGGGGGTTGCGACTGCACAGGTCTGACCAGGTGGAAGACCTCCCGGCCCGCGTAGCGCTTGAGGCTGCGGACTATCTCGCGCCGGGTCTTCCCCTCCCTGCTGCGGCGTTCGTAGTACTCCTGGGTGCGCGGGTCGACGCGCAGGCGGGTCTGCACGATCCGGTGCAGGGCCGCGTTCGCTTGCCGGTCCCCGCCCCGGTTGAGGCGGCGGTGCTGCCGACTGCCCGAGGAACGCTCGACGGGGCTGACCCCGCACAGCGCCGCGAAGGACGCCTCACTGCCCAGGCGTTCCGGGTTGCCCCCGATCGTGATCAGCAAAGTGACGGCCGTGTCCGGACCGATGCCCACCACCTCGAGCAGCTGCGGAGCGTGGTGCTCCACCAGCCGGGTCAGGCGGCCTTGAAGGTCCTGGATCTCTTCGCTGAGCTGCCCGATGCGCCGGGCCAGGAGACACAGCGTCACGTGGGTGGCGTGGAGCACCGATCCCTCGCCGGCCTCGTGGTTCAGGCTGTCGTCGACGAGCCCTGCGCAGGTGCGGAAGAGCTCTGCGTTGCCCAGCCCGGCCAGTTCCTCCCTCAGCTGCGGATCGGCACGGATGAGGACGGCCTTGAGCTGGTTGATCGCCTGGGTGCGGGCCTTGACGGCCGAGTCCTTGGCCAGCTTGTACATCCGGGCGATCTCCACCGGCCCATCGCCCGCCTTGGCCTGAGCACACACCCGCCCGCTCAGCACCGCCCGGGCCGCGTTCTCGGCATCGAGCGGGTCCGACTTGCCGCGCCGACGGCGGTCGGCCCGGTCGAACCGATTCACATCGAGAACGTCCACGCCCTGGGCCAGCAGGTAGCGGGACAGGGCCGCCCCGAAGGAACCGGTCCCTTCCACTCCGGCCCGCCGCACCGTACCCGACGCCCTGGCCCACCCCAGCAGGTCTCGGTATCCAGCCGCGCTGGCCGGGAACTCCTCGGTGCCGATCACCTCCCCCACCAGGGAGAGCACAGCGGCCACATGGGCGTCCCGGTGCGTGTCAACTCCCAGGCACCTCCCTCGCCGGTCGCCGCCGGTGAGGACGCGAAGCGGTGGATGTGCCGGTCATGCTCGTTCCTTTGCAGGCCGACGGCTTATCGCGTAGCCGACACCGGGCCGCGCGGACGGTCAGAATCGTGATGAAGCCTTTCCGGCAAGCCCCTATCGAGACACGCCCGGCCAGCCCGAGACCAGCAACGCACCGTCCCCCGCCGGTGATCGACACAGTGTGAGCAGGACACCCCGGTCAGAGATCTCAGGAGTCAGACCCGCCGCAGGACAGCACCCGCCCATTCTTCTCATCGCCACAGCCCCTCGCCGTGGGCCCGCGCAAGATGCTCAATCCCGTCTCAGAATCAGCCTGAATCGACGCTGGGCCGACCACAACAGATCACGAAGGTCGACATCACGTTCAGCTCTCAGGGGAGGCCGGCCCACGGCGCTGGCGCATGGTGGGGCGTTGGTTCCGACCACCGCGCGGGGTCAGCGCGCTTCCCCCATCAGCGACCTGCCGCTCGGCAGAATCAACGATCAGGTGAACCCCGCCCTCGGGTGCGGCAGTCGATCGCAGCGAATCGGAGTGAGTCGCTTTGGGCTTCATCGATCAGGTACCGCCTGCCTCGGCCTCGCACTATGCCGGGATCACTCAGGCCATGCTGTCGGGTATCTCCCGAACCATGTCGAGGGGGTTTCCGGGTGCAGAAACGCCAACCGGCAGACGGTCTCTGAATCCCAGCCGGTTGTTGCGACAAAGCCGGTCCCATGCGGCCACCCGACCCGGACATGCCGGTGTGCCCGCCCAGGATCGCTGCCTCAGACAGCAAGTGGCATTCGTCTGGTCCTGAGTACGGTGGAGTGCGCCCCGACGATGACGAACGCGAGGATGAACTCCAGGGCACCGAAAGAGAGGAATTCCGCCGGCCGGTCCGGCAGCCCGTTCTGGGCGATGGAGAGCACCCGCCCGAGGGCCCCGAAGAAGATCGGGACAGCAAGGAAGTAGACGAGGACCCCCTGCGAACGGATCGTTACCGCCGCCCAGAAGAACAAGGGAGCCCAGCCGACGTAGACGCCGGCCATGAAACGGTGCACGTGGTCCGCGGTCACATCGCCCCCAGGGGCTCCCCGCACTATCTGCAGCGTGGCACCGGCGAGGATGATGGCAGTTGCCAGCGCCAGACAGACGCGGACGATGGTCTCGGCTCGAGTGAGAGGAGTGAGCCCGGGGGTGGCAGCCATGAAGGTTCCTTGCTGGTCTCGGAGTTGACGGATTTGGTGGTCATGCCTGCTCGGCGGGGCGTACGAGCAGCTCGGCGACGGCCACGTGCCGGGGACGGGTGACGATGTAGCCGACCGTGTCGGCGATGTCCTGGCTCTGCAGCCGCTCGATGTCACCCAGAGAGGAGGCGATGTACTGCTGCACAGCAGCGGGGTTGTGCGTGCGCAGTTCGGTGTCGACGCTGCCAGGCTCGATGACGGACACACGGACATGCTGCTTTGCCAGTTCCTGGCGCAGCGCCTCGCTGAAGCCGGTGACGCCGAACTTCGTGGCGGTGTACACCGCCATCATTGCGTAGGCATTGCGGCCGTTCAGCGAGCTGACGTTGACGATGTCGGCGACCTGGCGCGGTTCCTCGGCGGCGGCCTTGACCAGGTGAGGGACGGCCGCGTGGGTGGTGTACATCAGGCCCATCAGGTTGATGTCGATCATGCGCCGCCAGTCGTTCAGATCCGCACCTGAGGCGGGACCGAGCAGCATGAGACCGGCGTTGTTGACCAGGATGTCCAGACGCCCCAGGCCCTCGACGGTCCGCTCGACCGCCTCCGTGGCGGCCTGGGAGTCGGTGATGTCGGCGGGCACGACGAGGGCCTGCCCGCCGGCGGCGGTGATCTCTCCGGCGAGGTCGGTGAGGCGGTCCTCGCGCCGGCCGACCAGCGCCACGTCGGCGCCCTCGCGGGCAAGCTCCAGCGCGGTGGCGTGGCCGATACCGCTGGAAGCCCCGGTGACCAGGGCAACGGTTCCTTCATCTCGCGCCGTTGCAGTTCAGCACCGGCCTGGGAACGAGTTCTGGGCGACACACCGAAACCATGGCCGCCGGTTGTGGCCTGCAGCACCAATGTCCGGGCGAGCCGTCGCTCGGCGACCGCGAGACGGCGGCCGGCGTTCACTGGGGAACCGCCGGCGAAAACATCGGCGAGGGCGGCCCGGTCGCCGAAACGCAGGCGAACATCACGGGCATGGCCGTCGGGCTCACGAAAGGGATGCTCGCCGAACAGCCCCCAACGACGGACACCGCCGCAACATCCTCAACCCGGACTTCCACCACATAGGAATCACCGTGCTGCGCGACAGCGGGGGAGTGTCTGGATGACCCAGGACTTCTCCGACTAACAACGGCCAAAGTGACGAGCAGAGTTGTCGCCCCGGAGCGGGGAGTCGTCCCCGCCATTGAGCCATGCATCCGACGCGGCCACACTGCGCGGCGATCTCGGGACCGCCGCCGCCTTGCTCACCGAGATCGTGACCGGGGACGACGTCCTCCGGCATCAGCTGGGGCCGGACCCTCTACGCGATGACTCGCCCGCTCACCAGCCTGGCCCCTGCACATCGCCGATGAGCGGGGCCGCCTGGTGTAGATATCGGCCGCCCGCCCAGCCGCACCCACGACATCACCGCCGCACGGACTCGGACACCTGGGCGAGGAAGCTGACGCTCGCATGGCCGGAGGGCGGTTCATCGCCGCGAAGCGAAGGGGCGGGGACAACCAACGGCTCGGCAGCCGGTCTCCCTGACCCTTCGAGGAGCCCACCCCCTGTGCGGCTGGGGCCTCCACCGGCGACCGGCAAACACGCGCTCGGCGCGGGGATCAATGCGTCATTGTCCGTCCGCCGTGATGCCGGTGTCGCGCCGCCTTGGCGCAGTGATAGCCCATCACAAGATCAGCCCGACGTGCAGGTCGTCTGCGAAGCCGGCCGTGTCCGTGAGTCCGAAGGCCACGCGCTGGAGCAGGAGTCCGTGCAGCAGCCCCATCACCACGCGCGCTGCGCGGTCCGGGTCCATGGCGGCGGGCACCGTGCCCGCGGCCCGGCCGCGGCGCAGAGCGTCGGCGACAGTGGCGCGGACCTTTTCGAAGCCCTCCGCGGCCGGGCCGCGTACCTCGTCGTTGCGCAGCACCTCCGCCCACGTCTGCACGACGCAGCGCAGCAGTTCCTCCACTGCGACCTCGTGCCCCGCCGCGTCCTGCACCGTCTCGCCGCTGATCGTGCCGAGCGCGGCGGCCACCAGTTCCGCGACGGACGGGGCGTCCGCACTCTCGGCCAGCCGCTCAACCGGTTCGAAGATCAGCCGGAACGCGTCGCCCGCGATAGCGAGGATGATCTCCTCCTTGCTCGTGAAGTAGCGGTAAGGCGCGCCGGCCGAGACGCCTGCCTCCGCGGCGATGTCCGGCATGGAGGTCTGGTGGAACCCGTCGCGGGCGAAGCAACGACGGGCCGCGGCGACAATCTCCGCACGCTTCGCCTCGCGGCGCTCGGCTGTGATGCGCGGCATGGTCGCCTCCTTCATCGTGAATGAACATTCATCTTGACAGCTCTACCGTTCCGGGAAGACCCTAAAAGTGAACGGTCATTTACGGAAGCGGGCCACTCCGCGGGCTCCCGGAGGGGAGATCCACTGATGAGCACCAAGCTGAGCATCGGCGTCTACGCCTACGAGCACACCGAGGCACTGTTCGACGGCCGGGTCACGGTCGACGGGGTGGACGCGACGTTCGAGACGGCACCGCTCGTGTCGGACATCTTCCGCCGCGCCGTCGAGGGACACTACGACCTCGCCGAGTTCGGTCTCACCTACTTCCTGCGCACCTTCGACCTCGACGACGCGCCGTTCCTGGCGCTGCCGATCCTGCCGAACCGCAACTTCCGCCACTCGGCGATCTTCGTGAACACCGCCGGCGGGATCGTGAAGCCGCAGGACCTGGCCGGCAGGACCGTCGGCGAGTTCGCTCTCTACGGCCACGACGCCGGGGTCTGGCCGAAGGGCATCCTGGCCGACGAGTACGGCGTGACCCCCGACCAGTGCCGCTGGGTCATCGGCGGCACCAACCACCCCATCCCCGCCTTCGACTGGGTCCCGCAGCCCGTCCCGGACGGCGTCGACGTGCGCCAGGCGGAGGACGGCCAGACCCTGGGCGCCATGCTCGAATCCGGCGAGATCGACGCACTGATCTCCGTCGATGTACCGCAGGCGGTGCTGAACGGCTCCCCGAAGGTCGCCCGCCTGTTCCCCGACTACGAGGCCGTGGAGCGTGACTACTACCGCCGCACAGGGATCTTCCCCCCTATGCACATCATCGCGATCCGCAGGGAACTGACACATCGGCCGGGCCTCGCACGGGCCGTGTACGACGCCTTCACGCAAGCCAAGGTACTCGCCGAGCGCAAGTACCTCGACGACGCCACGAAACAGCACATGAGCGTCATCACGCCGTGGTTCAGCACGCTGTTCGAGGAGAACCGTCGGCTGCTCGGCGACGACTGGTGGCCCTACGGCGTCGCCGCGAACCGCAAGGCCATCGACACCTTCTTGCGCTACCACCACGAGCAGGGCCTGTCGAAGCGAAAGCTGACGTGCGAGGACATCTTCGTGCCGGAACTCCTCGACACCTGAGTCGAGCGGCAACGGCGTTTCGGGCTTGTCGATCCGAGAACGCGAGACTGGTCGTCGTCATGGCCGCCTGCCGATTGGCTATGACCAGCACTTTCGCACCAGGCCCTGCGGTACCCCAATGGCGGTGGGCTGACGGCCGAGGAACGGGCTCGGCGTGAGCAAGTCCGGCTCGCAGCCGCCTATCTGATCGAGGCCGGAGCCGGCGACCGGGAGGTGGCCCGACGGTTCAGGGTGACCAGGAGGTCGGCAGGCCCCTGGCCTCCAGGGGCCCCGGCAGTGCCACCTCCAGAGGCGTTCGACTTTGCGGGGGCGAAGGCTATGACCTGTTGGTCGCCAAGGGCCCGGGCCGCATCTATCGCAGGCGTGTGTCATCACTACGCCCTCGCGTCAAGTGCTTGCCGGAGGAGACCCCGGGGGGCGGTGCCACCGCCGGAGCTGCAGCACACCCGCTCGGAAGCGCCCTCCGGCCGCGTCTGCAGGGGCTTGCCGTCGAACGCCTTCCTCAGAGACCCCCCTATAAGGGGGTGAGGCTGGATACCGACCTGACCAGGTTGAAGACTTCTCGGGCGGCATATCGCTTGAGGCATCGAATGATCTCACGCCGGGTTTTGCCCTCCTGAGTGCGGCGTTCGTAGTACGCCTGGGTGCGGGGATCGCAGCGCAGCCGGGTGAACACGATGCGGTGCAGGGCGGCGTTGGCCTGGCGGTCGCCGCCACGGTTGAGCCGGCGCGTGCTCCGCCGGCCCGACGAATACTCGACGGGGCTGACTCCACACAGGGCGGCGAAGGACGCCTCGGAGTTCAGCCGCTCGGGATTGTCCCCCATGGTGATCAGGAGAGTGGCGGCGCTGTCCGGACCGATGCCCACCGGTACGAGTAGCTGTGGAGCGTGGTGTTCGACGAGCCGGGTCAGGCGTTGGTTCAGCTCATCGACCTGCCCGGTGAGCTGTTCGATGCGCTCGGCCAGCATGCGCAACGCCATGTGGGTGGCCTGGGCCACCACGTCATCGTCGCCCTCACCGTCACGTAGGCCGAGGCGCGCACAGGTGCGGAACAAGTCGGCATTGCCCAAGCTCGACAACCGCTCCCGCAGGGCGGGGTCGGCTATGACCAGAACGGCCTTGAGCTGGTTGATCGCCTGGGTGCGAGCCTTGACCGCGGAGTCCTTGGCGAGTTTGAACATCCGGGCGCTGTGCACCGGACCGTCGCCGGTTTTTGCCCGGGCCCCGGCGCGACCGCTGAGCACGGCCCGCGCGGCGGCCTGTGCGTCGATCGGGTCCGACTTGCCAAGTAACCGGCGGGCCGTGCGATCGGGCCGGTTCACTTCATACACCTGGACGTGCTGGGCGAGCAGGTAGCGGGACAGGCCCGCGCCGAAGGTGCCGGTGCCCTCCACACCGGCCCGGCGCACCGTACCCAGCTCGCGGGCCCAGACGAGCAGCCGACGATAGCCGGCCGCCGTGGCCGGGAAGGGCTCGGTGCCAAGGACCTTCCCCAGCGGGGAGACCACGGCCGCAACATGAACCTCGCCGTGCGTGTCCACGCCCAGGACGACCTCGCCCCGAGTGGGAGGATCCGTGCTGGAGGAGGTGCTGCGTTGTCTGGTCGTCATGGTGGTTCGCCTCCCGGGTGATGACGTGCTGGGTGGATGGCACCGGCCTGCGCGGGCGGTCTGAACCGTGATGGCGCCTGAAGATCGGCAAGGCCCCTATTGGGACACGCCCTGTGGCTCGGTACCTGCAGGCGCCATCCCGCAACGACAGTCGACAAGCCCGTGACTGGACACTTCGGTCATAGATCTCATGAGTCAGACCCCCGTCCGGGACAGCACTGCGTAACCGTCCCATTGGCCCCGGCACACCGGCACGAACCGATCACAGCCGCATGGCTTCGAACGAACCGGCGCTCAACGTGGCTTTGACGCGCTGACACTGTGTTGACTACTCGCCCATTCGTCACCGGCATTGACGAACGGCTTGTGGCCCTGCGGAGCACTGTCGCGGGCGCGGGATCGACTTGCCCGACCCGTCGATGCCCGGTCTCGGCGAGCTCCTTGCGCAGCTGAGCGGCCCGCTCCCCCAGCATTGTCCGTGCCTCCCGACTCAGACACTCCACGAACATCATTTCGCTGGGAAAGCGTGAGTGAGCAGCAGGTCCAGCAAGGCTCGGGTGGCGCCCTGGGCGATGCCGGTGACAGCGGCGCGGATGAGCTGCAGGCGTTGACGGCGGGTGAGGGGGTGATGCTTGTCGGACATGGCGGCCTCCACAGGAGTTTGAACGAGGTGATGGGTCGTCCGAGTCACTACTCTGATCGTGCCGAGAGTGTCCTGGACGAGATGCGACCGGTCGCAAGCGCTGGTGCGTCTTCGGGCCGGTGGGGGCTCGTGCGGGCAGGAGCCGGGGAGGGACGGTGCGATGAGTCGCGATGGGGCCGGGCCGTCCAGGGTCCGTCGGGCGCGGCCGGTGGCGCAGGCGCGGGTCGCCCCGGGGCCGTTGCACGATCTGAAGGCTCTGCTGTATCGGCTGTATGTGGAGGCCGGGGCACCCACGTTGGAAGAGATCGCCCGCCTGGCACGGGAGGATCAACGCCTGCCCGGGGCTCCGTCCCGTGACGGCGTACTGCGGGTGCTCTCCAAGCCGGAGGTGCCGGCCAACCAGGCGGACGCGGTGGCGGTGGCGGTGGTGCTCGCCCGCCTGGCCCGCTGGGACGCCGCAGATGCCGCCCGCCGGGTCCGGGATCACTGGGTAGCGGCGCGCCTGCACCCGGCGGAGGCGTTGCGTACGGTCGCGCAGTGGGATCCGGTGCGCCTCGGGGTGCACCCGGCGATCGAGGCCGATGACACCACCCCACACCGGGATGCCGGAGCCATGACGTCCTACGTCGAGCGCGAGCACGACCAGGTGCTGCGTGAGCGCCTCGCGCAGGCGGTCGGTGGGCGGGCGGTGTTCGCGGTGCTGGTCGGGGGTTCTTGCACGGGCAAGACCCGCGCCCTCTACGAGGCGGTGGCGGCGGTACTGCCGCGCTGGCCGCTCCTGGTCCCTGGTCATGCGGCGCAGCTGGTGGAATGGGTGGCGCAGGACGCGGTCGACGCGGACACGGTGCTGTGGCTCAATGAGACCCAGCGTTTCCTGCCTGAAGCGGGCGCGGTGCTGGCGGAGCTGCTGCAGCGGGTGCGTCCGCTGGCCGTGGTCGGCAGTATGTGGCCGCAGTACTGGAACGCGCTGGTCGCCCCGCCGCATCCGGGCGGCCCGGCGGCATCTGTGGACCTGAGGGCGCAGACCAGGACTCTGCTGGAGGCGCACGGCCCCCGAATCGCGGTGCCTGAGCGATTCGATGCCACGGACACTCAGGTGCTGGATGTTCTGGCGCGAGATGACGGCAGGCTGCGTGCGGCCGCTTTGGCCGGGGCTGGGGATGGGCGGGTCATCCAGCACCTGACCGGCGGTCCGGAACTCGTGGAGTTGTTCGAGGACGAGTCGGGCGAGTTCTTCACACCGCTGGAACGTGCCGTGATCAGCGCGGCGCTCGATGCCCGGCGGTTGGGACACGCCTCGCCGATCCCGCCGACGCTGCTGGCCGAGGCTGCGGCAGGGTATCTGTCGGACCGCGGTTTGGTCAGCGACGATCCGCAGTGGGCCGAGACCGCCCTTCGGGCGATCTGCCGTGACCCGCGCAAGCATGTCAACGGCGCGATCACCGCGTTGACCGAGCAACGCGTCGCACCCGGGGTCGGCCCCGCGGACGGCTACAGTCCCGCGGACTACCTCGACCAGCACGCACGGCGGACCCGGGAGCGCAAATGTGCTCCAACCGCGTTCTGGGATGCGGCCGAACGTCATGCTCGCACCACCCGTGACCTCGGTGACCTGGGTGACTCCGCCCGCCGGTGCACCAGACACGACGTGTACGCCGAGCGGCTCTACCTCCGCAGCATCGCCGCCGGCGACGCCCAGGGGCTGCTGCATCTGGCTGTCATGCGGGAGAGCGCCGACGAAGTCGAGGAGGCCGAGCGGCTCTACCGCCAAGCCGTCGATGCCGGCGAATCCTTCGGGCTGGAACAACTGGCACGGCTGCGAATAATCGTGGGGGACTGGGCGGCAGGCGAGGTACTCGCCCGTCAGGCCGCCGCCGCAGGACACACCACAGCGCTGAGGCTCCTGGCTGTGCTGTGGGATGGCAGCGGCAGCGACCCCGACAAGGCCGAGGGCCTGGCTCGCGAGGCGCTCGGTGCCGGAGACGTAGGCGGGCTGGTGGATCTGGTCAGTAGCCGGGCGCGGGCCGGGGACTGGGAGCGAGCCGAACGGATGGCCCGCGAAGCGGCCGGCGCCGGAAATCCCTACGGGCTGGTGAACCTGGCCATGAGCCACGAGAGGGCGGGGGACTTGGAGGCCGCCGCACGGCTCTACCGCCTTGCGGCTGACGCGGGATACAGGGGCAGCCAAGGCCCCGGATCTGAGTGAACCCTGACGCTCGTCGACTCCCGCAACAGGAAGTCGGTGGCGTCAGCTACTGCGGCCCTTGTCACCAGCCGTCCGATCGGCGTCTGGGCCTACTAGGCTCGCGTCATGGCCGACGATAGCGCGGGGCGAGTGGAGGTCGTTCATCGCCCCGGAGATCCGCAGAGTGCGCCGCTGCGGGTGCGGGTCGGGGACGAGGTCGTGATCACGCTGCATGGTTCGCCGGGCTATGGCTGGGCTCCAGTGGAGATTGTCGCCGGACCGCTGACGGTCGTCGCGGCGCAGACGACCGAGGGGACCCTCCGCGCCGTGGTGCGGACGACCGGTCCCGGAGAGGCAGAGCTGCGGTCGACGTCGTCGTTTAGCGGAGACCGGTTCGGGCCGCAGACCCGGTTGTGGCGGCTGCAGGTGCGTATCGATCCGTAGCGGGCGTACGCACGGCTACGGGACGACGGTCAGCGTCAGCTGCCAGGGCCGGGACGGCGGGCCGTGCGGGTCGGGGGTGTAGGTGTCGGCGGAGGTGAGGGTGGCGGTGCCCGGGGAGTCGGCGCGGGCGGTGGCGGAGCAGGTTCCGTCGGGCGCGACCTGGTTGCCGAGGACGGGCACCACGCTCGGGGTGGAGCTGGTGACCGGTGCCCATCGGTAGTTGTCGGGCGGGCGCAGAGTGACCTGGATGCGGGTGCCGACGTGGACGCAGGTGCTGCGCAACGGGTTGTCCGAGGCCGGGTAGAACACAGAGACCGTGCCGCTGAGGCACAGGCCCGTGCCGCCGGCGGACGTGGTGGTCGAAGTACCGGGAGGTACCGAGGCCGTGACCGTGCGGCCGGGCGCTGCGGAGCCGCTGACGGAGGAACCGGAGGCCGCCGACGACGCCGCTGACGACGAACTCGCCGAGGACGGCTGGGCGGAGGAGGATACCGGCGACCCGCTCGGGGCCACGGAACCGGCTCCTGTGCCGGATGCGCAACCGGCCGCCAGGGCCGCCAGGACGAAGGCTGCGAGGAACCGGACGCCGTTGCGGTGCTGTCTCATGGTGCCCCCAGGCGGAGTTCGGGGAGGCAGGGCAGGCGTTGGACGCCACCGTGTTCCAGCGGGTTCCCGGAGGGAGGGACGGCTACGCCGTCGCCTCGTCCACTGTCCGGATACCGCTCTGCCGATACAGGGGAAACCCTATGTCTTTACTGTGAGTTGGCTGTACTCCGTAAATTCTCCGTTGCTTCAGGCCACACGGGCTCCTTCCCTCTTGTTGTGTGACATGTCCGGTGCAAGCATCCCGGATTGCGAACACGCGCTCCATCGGCGTGAACGTCCTTCTCCCCACTGTGCCGAGTGAACCCCGGCCGCCCGAAAGGATGTTCAGTGTCCCGATCCAGACACAGACGCGGCCGGATAGCCGCGCTCACCGCGATCCTCACCGCTGTTCCCGCCCTCTGGCTCTCCGCCCCCGCGGCCCAGGCCGCCCTCCCCGCCCCGGACGCGTCCACCGCTCCGTCGGCCCACCGCTCCGCGGACACCGGTCCCGCCGTCCGGCACGACAAGTCACCCACGCTGCGCTCCATGGCCGCCCACGCCCACCACGGCCACGGCCACGGCGGCAAGAAGCAGCAGGACGACGACCCCGGCGAGGAGCGCCTCCCGCACCCGCCCGCCTCCCACACCCCCGACCCGGTCGTCCAGTCCAGCCCCGGCGGCCCGTCCGCCCCTTCCACCGGCTCGAACTTCGAGGGCATCGGCGCCGGCAACTACTCCATCACCGGCGTCCCGCCGGACCCGAACGCCGCCGTCGGCTCCACGCAGATCGTCGAGACCGTCAACACCGCCTACGCGGTGTACTCCAAGTCCGGTGCCACTGTCCTCGCCCCGACCAACACCAGCACCCTGTGGTCCGGGTTCGGCGGCTCCTGCCAGTCCACCAACGACGGTGACGCCGTTGTCCGTTGGGACACCCTGGCGAGCCGCTGGGTGGTGACGCAGTTTGCGAACGTCTCCTCGTCCTCGGGCCCGTACTACGAGTGCGTGGCCGTGTCCGCGAGCGCGGACGCGACCGGCAGCTACTACCGTTACTCGTTCCAGTACTCCAACTTCCCCGACTACCCGAAGCTGTCGGTGTGGCCGGACGCGTACTACATCACGTACAACATGTTCACCGCCTCCGGCAGCTTCCTGAACGCCGAGGCGTGCGCGCTGAACCGCTCGGCCATGCTCACCGGCGCGAGCGCCGCCCAGCAGTGCTTCACCACCTCGTCCTCCTACGGCGGCCTGCTCGGCGCGGACCTGGACGGCTCGACCGCCCCGCCCTCCGGGGAACCGGAGCTGATGGTGGGCCTGGGCACCACGAGCACGACGCTGGCGTACTGGAAGTTCCACGTCGACTGGACCACGACGTCCAACTCCACCTTCACCGGCCCCTCGACGCTGACCGTCGCCTCGTACACGACGGCCTGCGGCAGCTCCGGCACCTGCATCCCGCAGTCGGGCACCAGCCAGCAACTCGACTCGCTCTCGGACCGGCTGATGTTCCGGCTGGCCTACCGCAACTTCGGCGATCACGAGTCGCTGGTGGTCAACCACGCGGTCACAGCGGGCAGTTCGGTGGGCGTGCGCTGGTACGAGCTGCGGCTTTCGGGCGGCAACCCGACCGTGTACCAGCAGGGCACGTATGCGCCGGACTCGACGTACCGCTGGATGGGGTCGATCGCCGAGGACAAGGTCGGCAACATCGCGCTGGGCTACTCGCAGTCCTCGTCCTCGGTGCATCCGTCGATCCGCTACACCGGGCGGCTGGCCGGGGACACGCTCGGCTCGATGACCCAGGGCGAGGTCACGGCGATCACCGGCGGCGGCTCGCAGACCACCTACAGCAGGTGGGGCGACTACACCTCAATGTCCGTGGACCCGGCGGACGACTGCACCTTCTGGTACACGAACGAGTACATCCCGTCGAACGGGAACTTCAACTGGCACACCAGGCTGGCCTCGTTCACGCTGCCCAACTGCGGCTCCACCGCGAGCAACGACTTCTCGATCGCTGTCAGCCCGGCCTCCTCCAGCGTGGCCGCCGGGTCCTCGGCGAGCACCACGGTCTCCACCGCGGTGACCTCGGGTTCGGCGCAGTCGGTGAGCCTGTCGGCGTCCGGGCTGCCCAGCGGGGCGACCGCGACCTTCAACCCGACGTCGGTCACCGCGGGCGGCTCCTCGACGCTGACGGTGGCGACGTCCTCGTCGACGCCTGCGGGTACGTACAACATCACCGTGACCGGCACGGGCGCGTCGGCCACCCATACCGCGACCTACACGCTGACCGTCACCTCCGGCAGCGGTGGTGGGATCACCAACGGCGGCTTCGAGGCGGGCAGTTTGACCGGCTGGACGTCGGCGGGGACCACGTCGGTGGTCAGCTCCGGGGCGCACAGCGGCACGTATGCGGCCCGGGTCGGCGGCACGTCGCCGACCAATGGTGACTCCTCGATCGCCCAGACGTTCACGGCGCCGTCCGGCACGAGCACGCTCGGCTTCTACTACAACGTGACGTGCCCGGACACGCTCACCTACGACTGGGCCACGGCCACGCTCAAGGACAACACCACGGGCACGACCACCACAGTGCTGGCCAAGACCTGTGTGTCGTCCTCCGGCTGGATCCAGAAGACCGCGTCCATTACCGCCGGGCACAGCTACACGCTCACGCTCGTCAGCCACGACGACAACTACACCGGTGACGCCACGTACACCCGTTACGACGACGTGACCCTGTCCTGATCTGCATCAGGCAAGGGACCTGTTCCTGAAGCGTCGCCCCTGGTGGGCGGACCATCGACCGTGCGTCGGCGGTCCGCCCACCCCAACACCCCCCCATCGACGACAAGGGGTCTCCTCATGTCGCGCACCGCTTTCCGCAGATCCGTCGCGACCGCCACCACCGCCCTGCTCGCTTTAGGCGGCCTGCTCATCGCGTCACATCCGGCACTGGCCGACGTCTCCAACGGCGGCTTCGAGTCCGGCAGCCTGACCGGCTGGACCAGCACCGGCACCACATCCGTGGTCAACTCCGGTGCCCACAGCGGCACCTACGCCGCCCGCGTCGGCGGTACCTCCCCCACCAACGGCGACTCCTCCATCACCCAGACCTTCACCGCACCGACCGGTGCCAATCAGCTGTCCTTCTGGTACAGCGTCACCTGCCCAGACACGCTCACCTACGACTGGGCCACCGCCACCCTCGCCGACACCACCACCGGCACCACAACCACAGTCCTCGCCAAGACCTGCACCAACGGCCAGGGCTGGAAGCAGATCACCTCGGCCGTGACCGCCGGGCACAGCTACAAGCTCACCCTCGTCAGCCACGACGACAACTACGCCGGCGACGCCACCTACACCCTCTACGACGACATCGCCTTCACCACCGCCGCCCCGCCGCCCGGCCTGACCCAGGTCAGCACCGACCCGTTCACCAACACCTCCAGCCAGCACGCCACCGAACTGGAGCCCGACACCTTCGCGTACGGCAACACGATCGTCGCCTCCTCCCAGGTCGGCCGCTTCACCGACGGCGGCTCCTCCGACATCGGCTGGAACACATCCACCGACGGCGGCACCACCTGGCAGCACGGCATGCTCCCTGGCATCACCACCTACCAGGGCGGCGGCAGCTGGGCCCGCGTCTCCGACCCGGCCGTCGCCTACGACGCCAAGCACGGTACGTGGATGGTGGCCGGGCTGGTCATCGACTCCAACGTCAACGGCGCCGGCGTCAGCGTCAGCCGCTCCGCCAACGGCACCACCTGGCAGAACCCGGTGATCGCGGTCGGCAACGACGGCCAGGGCTACGACAAGGAATGGATCGTCTGCGACAACACGTCCACCAGCCCGTACTACGGCACCTGCTACGTCGAGGTCGACATCACCTCCTCCAGCAACGCCGTCGTCATGAGCCGCTCCACCGACGGCGGCGCCACCTGGTCGGCCCCCGCCGCCCCCTCCGGCAGCCCGACCGGTCTCGGCGGCCAGCCTTTGGTCCAGCCGAACGGCACCGTCGTCGTCCCCTACTCCGCGAACGGCAGCGCCATCCGCGCCTTCAACTCGGCCAACGGCGGCTCAAGCTGGAGTAGCAGCACGCTGGTCGCCAACGTCAGCAGCCATGGCGTGGCCGGCAACCTGCGCGACGGTGAGGGCCTGCCGTCCGCCGAGATCGACGGCAGCGGCAAGATCTACGTCGCCTGGCAGGACTGCCGCTTCCGCTCCGGATGCCCGGCCAACGACATCGTGTACTCCACGTCCACGAACGGTACGTCCTGGTCGTCGGTGACCCGGGTCCCGATCGACGCCACCACCAGCGGCGTCGACCACTTCATCCCCGGCATCGGAATCGATCCCGCCACCTCGGGCAGCACGGCGAAGATCGGCCTCTACTACTACTTCTACCCGAACGCCAACTGCACCGCCTCCACCTGCCGGCTGGAGGTCGGCTACATCTCCTCCGCCAACGGCGGCAGCACCTGGAGCACCGCGACCACCGTGGCCGGGCCCATGTCCCTGTCCCAGATCGCCAGCACCACCCAGGGCAGCATGGTCGGCGACTACCTCTCCACCTCCGTCGTCGCGGGCAAGGCCGTCTCCACCTTCGCCGTCGGCAAGGCCCCGACCAACGGCCAAGCCTTCGACGAGGCCCTCTACACCGCCGGCCCGCTCACCGTCACCGGCGGCAGTGCATCTTCCACCACGCGCGGCGCGGCGACCGTCGCCACACCGCACAGGTCATCCGGGCCCCTGCCAGTCCGACACTGACCTCTCCACAGCACGCCCTGAGGTGCGCTCCGGTGTCCGCCGGAGCGCACCTTGGACGATTCGGCGTGGTGAGAACTTGGCTGTTCCGCGCTGTTGCCACCCTCAGACGCCATGACGGCCGACATCCTCCGGGACTGGTGGTTCTTCAGTTTCCTTCACAAGAAGGGAATTCGGACCTCTTTCGATTCCTCTGCCCAGGCTCCTGGCGGGCCTGTGCGGGGATCGCTAGGACGACCGGCCCCTCAGCGCCCGGCTGACCATCACCAGCGGCGATCCCGAACGGACGGTCACCGAGACCACCAGCGACGCCGACGGCCACTTCCACATCCCGCTGCCGCCAGGCACCTACACCATCCGCCCCGTCAACCTCAC
Organism: Streptomyces sp. NPDC001634; assembly: GCF_040298185.1. Lineage (NCBI taxonomy): Bacteria > Bacillati > Actinomycetota > Actinomycetes > Kitasatosporales > Streptomycetaceae > Streptomyces > Streptomyces sp. NPDC001634. The sequence continues at coordinate 96,670 of NZ_JBEOZU010000010.1, forward strand.
CGGTGCCGTCACCCCGATCGCCCAGCCGGTGTCCGTCACCGTGACGAGCGGACGGTTCACCACGGTCGTCATCCCCTTCGACTCGGGCATCCGCTGAGGCCCTCCCCCGGCGACGCACCCGCTCCCCGGGATGTTCCGTACCTTTGCTGAGCAGTCCCGTCCCGGACGCGGCGGGAACCGAACTGCGACCGAGGACGTCGCAGTGACGTCCGGTGACGCAAGGGAGTGGTCATGATGATGGAGGACCGCAGACGCGGTCGAGGGTCCTGGCCCGTCGCCCAGGGACTGCCAGTCCTTGGCGTGGCCGCCGGAGTCGACCGCGCCGTTCAGCGGGCGCCGGTAGATACCGCCGTCGTTGCCGACGTAGGCCCACGTCCTGCCCTTGTAGCTGCCGATCGCGACCGCGTGCTGGTCGGAGTGGGTGGTCGGCGAGCAGTCACCGGTCTGCTTGGCCGGATCGATGCTCCAGCAGGGGAAGGGGAAGTTCCAGTACGGGCCCGGTGTGATCCAGCTCTGGCCGCCGTTCTTGGTCTCGAAGACCTCTTCAAGACCGAGGTAGACGTGGTCGGCGTTGGCCGGGTCGACCTGGAGGAACTGGTTGTACCAGGACTGGATGCCCGGCATGTAGCCCGCGCCCTGAAGCGCGGATCCGGACGCCTTCAGCTTGGTGTAGTCCGCGATCAGCGTCCACGGCCCGAACGGCGAACCGTTCTTCGACACGTACACGCCCTTGAGCCCGCTGTCCGGGTTGGCGGCCATCTGCGCCGGCGACTCGTCGACGGCGTACAGACGCGAGCCGTCCGCCGCCGCGGCGAACGTCACGTTGCCGACATCATCACTGCTGGTGGGCAGGTCCCCGAGCCCACTGACCGGCTTCCAACTGCCGTCGCCCTGCTTGGCATACAGCCCGTTGTAAGTGTCGCCGCCGCGCCAGCCGACCGCGAGCCCGGGCAGGCGTTACTGCACCGCTCCCGGGAACCGCTCGTCCAGGCCCCGATCGACCACGTCACTGCCGCCGAACGGGTCGCCCGCCAGCAGCAACCAGACGCCCGAACCGCCGCGGCGGAGCCGACACCATGCGAGACCCCCCAACATTTGGTTCAGCGCGGGGAGTTCCCGTGCCCGTGATACGCATCGGTCCGTACGACACGTGTCGTTACAGTGTCCTTGCTCCGTATGCGCGATAGCGGAGAGCCGGAATGCAACGGTGTCCGCGCCGGACGCTGCATGCCGTCGTAGCCCGCCGCGCGAGGAAGCCCCGCTGGAAGCACTACCGGAGTACGGCCCTTCGCCGTGAGCTGGGTGCGGATGAACTGGGCTCAGTCCTCGTCCTGGGCGCGTCGGTAGAGCTTGGCGATGTCGTCGTCGAAGTACGCGGCGTAGGAGACATCGTCCTGGTCGCCGCCGCCCTCGTGGCCGCCCAGGACGCCGATGACCGTGCCGGTGTGGCTCTGGGGGTCGTAGTCGGTGAGCCAGGGGCTGCCGCTGGTCCCGTCCTCGAGGTCGGTGCACTGGATGCGCAGCTGGGTGTCGCTGAACTTCGTGGTGCGGTTCTGGCATGAGATCGGGGTGTCACGGCTGGTGGGATAGCCGGTGATCTTGACCTTGTTGTCGAAGCCGCGGTCTATGCCGAGGGTGTTGCCGCCCAGGACGTCCTGGATGTCCTTGCCGTCCTTCTGGTCAAGGACGAGGAAGGCGACGTCGAGGTCCTCGTCCTGCGATTTGGCCCAGCGGTCGTCGACGACCACCTTGCTGACCTTCCACAGGCCGGTGGGTTCGTCGCCGTTGCGGTAACCGGGGGCGAAGACCAGGTCGTTCACCGGCTGTCCGGAGTCGGCGTCGAAGGCGCAGTGGGCCGCGGTGATCAGCATGTTCCGGCCCGGACTCTGCACCACGCTCGCTGTGCAGAAGTGGGCGCCCTGGTCGTCCTTCTCGAAGACCGCGCCGATCCGGGCGTTCTCCTCGGTCCTGCGGGGTGTGTACGCGTTGCCGTCCTTGGCCGGGGCCGTCGCGGGGAGGTCCTGGTCCAAGTCCCGCGGGGACTGGCCCGGCTCGCCGGACTTGCCGAAACCGCTGCGCCCGCTGCTTCTGGCCGCATGGGTTTCCCCCGCGGCGTCGCCCATCACTGCGGCTGCCCCGACGATGACCAGCGTCAGGGGCACGATGGCATTCCTGGCTAGCGAGTGCACAAGGTCATTATCGACGCGGGCCGGGAATTCGGGAGGTGCTCCACGGGGAGGTTCCCGTCACAATCCACCGTCCCAAAGGACCGGCCTGTCAGCCCACACCCGCAAAGACCTGGACACCATCACCGCCGAGCTCAATAGCTGCCCACGCAAGGCGCTGAAGTGAAGGAGAACCATGGATCACTTCGAACAGGAGCCGGCGCGGATGATGCGCAACGCCGAGGAGAACACGCTTTCCGCTCGACCAAGCCGTCCTTCTTCAACAGCCTCAGCAGCCCCGACGGCTCGTTCAGGACCGTCCGCATCTCGTGGCCAGGGCGGGGAACACGCGGACACACCAGCATCAACGGCAGGTTCACTCGCTCACCTCGGCAGCCTCACAAGACCTGCATTGGCATGACCTTGACCAGCGGAAGACGGCGGCCGCATGGTGAACCAACCGGCCCGCAGCTGACCTGACATGCCGTCTGTCAATGCTGCTTTTCGCCATGTCCGGCCCTTCCGAACCGCCTCATACCGCACGGAGGCTTGATGCACCGAAGCGAGATACCCTCCGGATCCCTGGTGATCCACCACCGACCGAGACGAGGGGTGTGGCGGATGGCAGCTGCCCTCACCGCGATGCTCACATTCAGCGTCACTGGCCTCACCATCGGCCTGGCCACCGGCGTCCAGGCCGCCGCTCTCTCGTCCGCCCCGCGCGCGTCCGCCTCCGGGGGTACGACGGGCTTCGGCTGCTTTCATCCTTCGCAAGCCGGACAAGCCCGCTGTTTCGGCGTCCTGAAGGCCCATCGCACCACATCGGGCCGCATGTCACCGTTCACCACCGGATCCCCGACCACGATGGGGTATAAGCCGTCCGATCTGCGTTCCGCCTACAAACTGGGCGGCACCTCGGGATCCGGTCGAACGGTGGCGATCGTCGACGCCATGGACGATCCGAACGCGGAATCCGATCTGGCCGCTTACCGCAGCGCCTACGGTCTGCCATCGTGCACGACAGCCAACGGCTGTTTCCGCAAGGTGAATCAGAGCGGTCACGCGTCGCCGATGCCGTCCGGTGACTACGGATGGGCCGAGGAGATCAGCCTCGACCTCGACATGGTCTCGGCCGCCTGCCCTGGCTGCCACATCCTCCTGGTCGAGGCGAACTCAGCGAACGTCCCGGATCTCATGAGGGCCGAGGACACCGCCGCCACCACTTCGGGCGTCGTCTCGGTCTCCAACAGCTGGGGTGGGTCCGAGGACAACACCGTCACCTCCGTCGACTCGCACTTCCACCACCCAGGCGTCGCGGTCACAGCGAGTTCAGGTGACTCCGGTTACGGCGTCTCCTGGCCGGCCTCCTCCCCGTACGTCACCGCCGTGGGCGGCACCTCGCTGAGCAAGGCGTCCAACTCGCGTGGCTGGACCGAGTCCGCCTGGAGCGGGGCGGGCTCGGGCTGCTCGGCGTACGAGGCCAAGCCGTCCTGGCAGCATGACTCCGGATGCGCCAAGCGCGCCGTCGCCGATGTGGCTGCGGTCGCCGACCCGAACACGGGGGTGGCGGTCTACGACTCGTACAACAGCTGCGGCGGCGGGCTGTTGTGCGACACCGAGCTTCAACTCGGTGTCGCACAGGGTGCCGACGGTTGGGTCGAGGTCGGTGGCACCAGCGTCTCGTCGCCGATCATCGCGAGCGTCTACGCACTGGCCGGAAACACCTCTCAGGTCGTCGGCGGCTCGTATCCGTACAGCCACACCTCGGCGCTCAACGACGTCACGTCGGGCAGCAACGGCTCCTGCGGCGGCAGTTACCTGTGCACCGCGCGTTCGGGATACGACGGGCCGACCGGTCTCGGCACACCCAACGGCACCGGTGCCTTCTGACGGCGGCGCTCTCTGACCGACAAGGGCTGGGCTCGCGTCGCACTACTGCGGCGCGAGCCCAGCCCTTTTTTGCCGCGTCTCAGCCCTCCAGCCGGCCGAAGACCACACGCTCCATACCGTGCCTGGCCAGCCGGATACGGAAGCTGCAAGGGCAAACGGTGCCTCGGTCAGCGGTTCACGCCGAGTGCGACCTGATCCACCCCGTCCGTGTCGGCGGCGTCGCTGATCCCGAGGCGCAGGTGCTCGATGTGGTAGACGGCCTGGTCGAGGAGTCCGGCGACGTGGTTGTCGTAGAGGGCGTAGATCACCGAGCGGCCCTGGCGCCGGCCGACGACCAGGCCGAGGTTACGCAGCAGGCGCAGCTGGTGGGAGCAGGCGGACTGTTCCATGCCCACCTCGGTGGCGAGTTCGGTGGCAGCGCAGGGGCCCTCGCGCAGGCGGGAGAGGATCAGCAGCCGGGAGGGGGTGGCGAGGGCCTGGAGGGTGGTGGCCACCCGGGCGGCGCTGTCCGCGTCCAGGCGGCCGTGCGGGACGGGGTTCTTCGCGAGAGCTGCTCCATGGCCCATGGTGGCCATCATACAAGCTACACTTGAAGAGATCTTCATATGTACCTGTATGGTGGTTGAGTCGTTCTGCCCTGCCCTCCCGAAGGGTTCTTCGTCATGCCTTCCACCCTCACCGAGCGGCCCACGCCCGTCGCGGCCGCGCGCCTGGACGCCTCCTCCCGGCGGCGGACCCGGGTCTTCGCGCTGCCCGAGGCCCGCTGGGCCGCAGCGGCCACGGTGCTGTTCCTGCTCGCCCTTCCGCTGCAGCTGACCGGCGCTCCCGCCTGGGCGTGGGGATCGCTGTACGGGCTCGCCTACGCCGCCGGTGGCTGGGAGCCCGCGCTGGCCGGGCTGCACGCGCTGCGGGAGAGGACCCTCGACGTCGACCTGCTGATGATCGTGGCCGCGCTCGGGGCCGCCGCCGTCGGCCAGGTCATGGACGGCGCCCTGCTGATCGTCATCTTCGCCACCTCCGGCGCCCTGGAGGCGCTGGCCACCGCGCGCACCGCCGACTCGGTGCGCGGCCTGCTCGACCTCGCCCCGGCCACCGCGACCCGGCTGCGCGGCGACGGCCGTGAGGAGACCGTGCCCACCACTGAACTGGCTGTCGGCGACACCGTGCTGGTCCGGCCCGGGGAGCGGATCGGCGCCGACGGCCGCGTGCTGGACGGGGCGAGCGAGGTCGACCAGGCCACCATCACCGGCGAGCCGCTGCCCGTCGCGAAGGAGCCGGGCGACGAGGTGTTCGCCGGCACCCTCAACGGCACCGGCGCCCTCCGCGTCCGGGTCGAACGGGACGCCTCCGACTCGGTGATCGCCCGGATCGTGCAGATGGTCGAGGAGGCGTCCGAGACCAAGGCGCCCACCCAGTTGTTCATCGAGAAGGTCGAGCAGCGCTACTCGATCGGCATGGTCGCGGCCACACTGGCCGTGTTCGCCGTGCCGCTCGCGTTCGGCGCCGCGCTGACCGGCTCGCTGCTGCGGGCCATGACCTTCATGATCGTCGCATCGCCGTGCGCGGTGGTGCTGGCGACCATGCCGCCGCTGCTGTCCGCGATCGCCAACGCCGGTCGGCACGGTGTCCTCGTGAAGTCGGCCGTAGTAATGGAGCGCCTCGGCCAGATCGACACGGTTGCTCTGGACAAGACCGGCACGCTCACCGAGGGCACCCCGCGCGTGACCGACGTCCGTCCGCTGTCCGGATCCGGGATGACGGAGGGGGAGTTGCTGCGGCTGGCCGCGGCGGCCGAGCACCCCAGCGAGCACCCGCTGGCCCGCGCCGTCGTGAACGCCGCACACGCCCGGGGTCTCGCCCTGCCTGTCGCGGAGGACTTCGCCTCCACTCCGGGCGTCGGAGTCACCGCCACTGTGGACGGCCGCAAGGTCGCCGTCGGCTCCCCAGCCCGGCTGCTGTCCGGTACTGAAGGCGCGCACACCACCGTCGCCGCTGAGCTGGAGGATGGCGGGCGTACCGCGGTGCTGGCGGTGGTCGACGGCACGCCGGCCGGGGTCCTGGGCATCTCCGACCAGCTGCGGCCGGACGCCGCCGCCACCGTCGCATCGCTCATCTCGCTCGCCGGAACGGCGCCGACGCTGGTCACCGGGGACAATCCGCGCGCCGCGGCCCGCCTGGCCGCCGAGGCCGGCATCACCGACGTCCGCGCCGGACTGCTCCCGCAGGACAAGGTCGCCGCTGTCCGGGAACTGGAGCAGGCCGGCCGCAAGGTCCTGGTCGTGGGCGACGGCGTCAACGACGCGCCCGCCCTGGCCGCCGCCCACACAGGCATCGCCATGGGCCGGGCCGGCTCCGACCTGGCCCTGGAGACCGCCGACGCGGTGATCGTCCACGACGAACTGGCCACCGTACCCGCCGTGGTGGCCCTCTCCCGCCGGGCCCGCCGCCTGGTCGTGCAGAACCTGGCCATCGCCGCCGTCTTCATCTCCGGCCTGGTCGTCTGGGACCTCACCGCCACCCTCCCCCTCCCCCTCGGCGTCCTCGGCCACGAGGGCTCGACCGTCATCGTCGGCCTCAACGGCCTACGGCTGCTGCGCGAGGCCGCCTGGACGCGGGCCCGCGAGGAGGGCCGCCGCTGACCCGCCGAGCCCACGGCCCGTCACACCAGCACTGGTGCGGCGGGCCTTGCCGTCCGATTGCTCCGGCAGCGCCGCGGAAGCGAGGCGTCGCGCAGCAACACATGACCGACCACTCATATGGACATGGATTTCATTTCCATCTACGGTAGAGGTGCCGACCCGGCACGAGCCACAGGGGGTGATGCGCCATGGGCGGCCGGACGACCCGACAACGCAAGGCGATCACGCGGGTACTCGCGGGCTGCCAGGACTTCGTGTCGGCCCAGGAGTTGTACGCCCTTCTGGTGGCCGGCCACCACGCGATCGGCCTGACGACCGTCTACCGCGCCCTGCGCGAGCTGGAGGTGGACGGCGGTGTGGACGTCGTACGCGACGAGACCGGCGGGCGGCTCTACCGGCTGCGTCCGGCCGACGGGCACCGCCACTACCTGATGTGCCGCGACTGCGGCCGCAGCCGGCCAGTGGACTCCGAGGTCGTCGAGGAGTGGGCGGGCCGGATCGCCGTCGCGACCGGCTTCACCGCGGTGGAGCACACCGTCGAACTCACCGGCGTCTGCGCCGACTGTCTGCCCCACACCGACGGAGGCCGGCCGTCCGGCGACGGAGCTGGAGGAGAGGAACAGCCATGCCACTGGGAGCTCACCCCGGGCCTCCGGGGCCCAGTCCGCAGCTGCGCGAGCTGAAAGAGACCGTGCGTGCCCTGCTCGATCTCGACGACGACACCGCCGTCCTGATCCGCCAGCTCGCCTGCACCGAACCGGGCTGCCCGCCGCTGGAAACGGTCGTCGTCGTGCTGCCGATGGAGGGCGACGCCCGCCGCTGGACGCTGCACCGCCCCGCCGACCAGATCACCGAGGACGACCTGCACGACGCTCTCCTCGCCACACCCGAACAGCACGACTAGGAGACTGAATTGACCTCCCCGGAACCCGCCGAACCCCGCGACGAACGGGTCCCCGTCACCGTCCTGACCGGCTTCCTCGGCTCCGGCAAGACCACCCTCCTCAACCGCATCCTCACCGAGAACCACGGCATGAGGATCGCGGTCATCGAGAACGAGTTCGGCGAGGTCGGCATCGACGACGCCCTCGTCCTCGACGCCGAGGAGGAGATCTTCGAGATGAACAACGGCTGCATCTGCTGCACCGTGCGCGGAGATCTGATCCGCATCCTGGGTGCGCTGATGCGGCGCCGCGAGAAGTTCGACCACATCCTCATCGAGACCACCGGCCTCGCCGACCCCGCGCCCGTCGCGCAGACCTTCTTCATGGACGACGAGATCGCCTCCCAGTTGCGGCTGGACGCCATCGTCACGCTCGTCGACGCCGCACACGTGCTCCAGCACCTGGACGAGATCAAGCCGGAGGGCGTGGAGAACGAGGCCGTCGAGCAGATCGCCTTCGCGGACCGCGTCGTCCTCAACAAGACCGACCTGGCCGACGAGGAGACCATCGGACAGGTCGTACGCCGCATCCGGGCCGTCAACGGCGGAGTGCGGATCATCCCCGCACAGCACGCGCGCATCAATCTGCACGACGTACTGGACGTGGGCGCGTTCGACCTCGAGCGGGTGCTCGCCGACGACCCAGCCTTCCTCACCGAGACCGAGCACCAGCACGACACCACCGTCACCTCGGTCGGCATCGAGCTGACCGGGGAGCTGGACGAGGACCGGCTCAACGCCTGGCTCGGCCAGTTGCTGCGCACCAAGGGCGTCGACCTCTTCCGCTCCAAGGGCATCCTCGCCATCGCCGGAGCGCCCAAGCAGTACGTCTTCCAGGGCGTCCACATGCTGCTGGACGGCACCTTCGGACGCGACTGGCGCGAGGGCGAACCCCGCACGAACAAGCTGGTGTTCATCGGCCGCAACCTCGACCGCGACGCCCTCGAACGCAGTTTCGCCGACTGCCTGGCCACGGCGGGGGCAGTCGCGTGAGTACGACCGTGCAGTCCCCGCTCGCCTGGGAGGCCGGCGTCGACGACGCACCCGTCGCCCTCAGCGCGCGGGGCGATCTGGTCGCCGTTGCCGGGGCCGAGGGGACGGTGAAGGTTCTCGACGCGGCGATGGGCGCCGAGATCGGGGCGTTCGAGCTTCCCGGGGGCGCACTCACGGTCGCGCTCTCCCCGGATGCCGGGCACGTGGTGGCGACCGGCCCGATGGGGTACGCACTGTGGCGCCGCTCCGACGGACGTACGACGGTGCGGGAGTCCGGCGCCTGGTCGGCGGCCGCCGCCTGGGCCGACGGCACCCGGGTCGCGGTCGCCTCCGGCCGCCGCGCACTCGTACTCGACGCGGACGGCGGCGAGTTGTGGCGTACGGAGCCCGCCGCGTCCACCGTCACCGACCTCGCCTGGATGCGGCAGGGGCGGCGCCTGGCCGTGGCCGCGTACGGGGCCGTGCTCTGCCACGAGCGGCACACCGAGAAACCGGTCGCCACCTACCCCTACGTGGGCTCCCACCTCGCACTCGCCGTCGCACCCACCGGGAGGTGGATCTGCAGCGGCAACCAGGACGCCTCCATCCATATCTGGAGGGCGCGAGACGGCGGCGAACTCACCATGTCCGGCTACCCGGAGAAGGTCTCCCGGCTCGCTTTCGACGACACCGGCTTCTGGCTGGCCGCCGACGGCGCACCCGACGTGACCGTGTGGGACTTCTCCGGCAAGGGTCCGGAGGGCACCGCACCGCGCTCGCTGCGCTGCCACGAGACGGTGACCGCGCTGGCCTGGCGTCCGGGCGCGGCCGGGCATCTGGCCAGCGGCGGCGCGGACGGCACCGTAGCCCTGTGGCACGCCACGGCCGGGCGGCCCCAGGCGCGCCTGCGCCCGGTGCGCGAACTGGACGGCACGGGCGCGGCGGTCGCCGCACTGGCCTGGGCAGGGCCCCACCTGCTGGCCGTCGCCTGGCGGGACGGCCAGGTCCGGACGTACGGCGTGCCGTCCCGGACCGCGCTGTGAACCGGTCCGTCATCCGGGCGGCCGCTGCCCGCCCCTGCACGCTCGTCGTGTGCCGGGGCTGCTGCTGCGGCAACCCGCGCAAGCACCCCGGCACCGACCACGCCTGGCAACTGGACCGACTGCGCGCCGGCGCGACGGAACGCGGCTTCCAGGTCCGTACGACGGACTGCCTCGGCCCCTGTGACCAGGCCAACGTCATCGTCGTCCAACCCTCCACCGCCGGGCGCCGGGCCGGAGGCCGCGCCGTCTGGGTCGGCTTCGCCATGGACGACGACAGTACCGACGACCTGCTGCGCTGGGCACAGGCGGGCGGACCCGGCATCGCCGAACCACCGCCAGCCTTGGCGCTCCAGCTGATCCGCCCACCGCGCGAGGCCCGCGCCCGTGCACGCCGATGACCTCGACGCCGGCGGCCGCGACATCCTCGCGGCCGCCCGGCTCGACGAAGCCACCGCCGCCTCCGTCGCCACGACGCTCCAGGCCCTCGCCACACCATCCCGCCTGCTGATCCTCACCACCCTGCGGCAACGCCCGTACCCCGTCGGCGAACTCGCCTCCGCCATCGGCATGGAACAGTCCGCCGTCTCCCACCAACTGCGCCTGCTGCGCGCCCTGGGCCTGGTCACCGGCCGCCGCGACGGCGGGCGCATCGTCTACAGCCTCTACGACGACCACGTCGCCCAACTCCTCGACCAGGCCGTCCACCACATCGAGCACCTGCGCCTCGGCGCACGCGACATCGGCTGACGCACAGCATCCAGGAGCAGTGCGTCAGTTGAGGTGTGCCACCTGCTGCGGCGCCGGGGCCGCGCGCAGCCGGTCGGGCAGCGTGCCGTCGTCGGGCATTCCGGCCCGAAGCCACGCCCCCACCACCTCGGCGTCGGCTTCCGTCACCAGCGGACCGAGGCCTACGGCGACACCACTCGGCCTGCGGTCGGCCCCGCACGGCTGCACGGTGGCGTGCAGCCCGCAGCGCCTGCGGCAGTGCAGCACCCTCGCGAGACAACCGGTGGAGACCATCACCCCATGCGGGCACTCCCGGACCGCACGGCGCAGGGCGTCCATCACCCGCCCCCTCGCGGGGGCACGGCATGAGCCGCAGACCACGAGGGTGAAAGGGCGGCTCTGACGGCCGCCTGCGGTATCGCTCATCTCTGAGTCTCCTCCGTGTGGGTGAAAGGGATCCTCCGTTTGCCGCCGCGGCGCCCCAACAGGCCATGGCTATCGGCAAGTTGAAGCCCTGGCGATTTGACAGCACCCGGCCACACCTCCAGCCTATGCTTATGACATCCATTTTCAATAGAGGGAGTGGCTAGCCATGCGCGTTGCCTTCGTCGGCAAGGGCGGCAGCGGCAAGACGACCCTGTCGGCCCTCTTCTCCCGTCACCTGGCGCACTCGGAAGCGCCGGTCGTCGCGATCGACGGCGACATCAACCAGCACCTGGCGTACGCCCTCGGCCTCGACGAGGACGAGGTCTTCGCCGCGCCGCCGCTCAGCGCGCGCACCGGTGAGATCAAGGAGTACCTGCGCGGCACGAATCCGCGGATCCCTTCCATCGAAGCCATGGTGAAGACGACCCCGCCCGGACGCGGGTCCCGGCTGCTGCGGCTGCTCGGCGACGACGAGGTGCACAGCCACCACGTCCAGGAGGTCGGCAGCGTACCGCTCATGGTCACCGGCGCCTTCGCGGAGAGCGACCTGGGAGTGGCCTGCTACCACTCCAAGTTGGGCGCGGTCGAGATGTACCTCAACCACCTCGTGGACGGACCCGGCGAGTACGTCGTCGTCGACATGACCGCCGGCGCCGACGCCTTCGCCTCCGGCCTGTTCACCCGCTTCGACATGACGTTCCTGGTCGTCGAGCCGACCCGCAAGAGTGTCTCGGTGTACCGCCAGTACCGCGACCATGCGGCCGAGTTCGGCGTCCCGGTCGCCGTCGTCGGCAACAAGGTCACCGGCGAGGACGACCTGCTCTTCCTCAAGGAGCACGTCGGCGACGATCTGCTCGCGCACTTCGCGCAGTCCTCCTATGTACGTGCCCAGGAACAGGGCCGCGGTCACGGCGAGTTGGAGCCGCACAACACCCGCACCCTGGACCTGCTGCGCGCGGCCGTGGACGCCCGCCCCAAGGACTGGGCGGCCTTCCAGAAGCACGCCATGGAGTTCCACCTGCGCAACGCCGCCGCCTGGGCCAACGAGGCCACCGGCCAGGACCTCGCCGCCCAGGTCGACCCGGACTTCCGGCACGGCCCCACAGCACTGGCCGCCCTCGTCTGACCTTCACCCCCTCAAGAACAGAACCACAGAACAGGACAGCCCTTCATGTCACTCGACGTCTCCCCGCAGCTGCTCGCCGAAGCCGAGAACGGCGAGGTGCGGGAGCAGGACTTCGTGGAAACGGTGCGCACCTCCCTGCCGTACGCCTACGACCTCATCGCCCGCCTCGCCGAGGAACTGCGGTCCGGCACGGCGGAGTTCGCCGACAACCAGACCCCGCCGCCCTCCGAGAAGGAGCGCGGCCAGCTCCTGCGCGCCCTGTCCAGTGACGCGATCCGGGGCAGCCTGGAACGGCACTTCGGCATCGCCCTCGCCTTCCAGAACTGCCACCGTGTCGCGGCCTTCCACCCCGAGGCGCGCGGCGGCGCCACCCACACCCGCTTCACCTCGCTGCGTGCGCAGATCCTCAACCAGTTGCCGGAGTTCCGCGACTGCTGAACCACTGCCGGTCGCGACCGCCGACTGCCGGAACCGGCGTTCGGCAATCAGGCCGGCCGGCCACTTCGTCCCCTCGGCGGCCGTCGCCCACCAGGACACCCGGTCCTCGTGAGCGACGGCCGCCAGCACTTGTCCCGGCGGCATCCAACCGCACCCCCCACCTGCGCAGCCCCCGAGCAGTCGTACACCCGGTCAAAAGATGGCAACGGTTTTCATCTGGGATTGATCTGAAAATCATTTCCATCTAGCGTCGAAGATGTCGCCACACGGTCGGCGCGTGTCCGCCGCGCGCCCGGCATCGCCCGAAGGAGCTCCCGCATGTCCACCGCCCCCGCCTCCCCTTCCGCCCGGCCGACCGCGAGGATCGCACTGGTCACCGCGACGGCCGCCCTGACGGCCGTGACGGCGACCGCCTGCTCGACCTCCTCCTCGCACACCAGCAACACCGCCGCGACCGGCAGCGCAAGTGGGTCGGGCAGGACGATCCAGGTGGTGGCGGCCGAGAACTTCTGGGGCAGCATCGCCTCCCAGCTCGGCGGCAGCCACGTGAAGGTGACCAGCATCATCAACAACCCGGACGCCGACCCGCACGACTACGAGCCCACGGCTGCCGACGCCCGCACCGTGGCCGGCGCCCAGTACACGATCGTCAACGGCATCGGCTACGACGCCTGGGCCGACAAGCTGCTGGCCGCCAACCCCGGCAGCGGACGCACCCAGCTCAAGATCGGCGACCTGGTCGGCATCAAGCCGGGCGGCAACCCGCACCGCTGGTACTCCCCGGACAACGTCCACCAGGTCATCGAGAAGATCACCGCGGACTACAAGAAGATCGACCCGGCCGACACGGCTTACTTCGACCAGCAGAAGACGGCATTCGAGACGAAGACGCTCGCCGGCTACAACAAGCTCATCGCCGACATCAAAGCGAAGTACGCGGGCACGCCGATCGGTGCTTCCGAGTCCATCGTCACGCCGCTCACCGAGGGCCTGGGGCTGAAGATGCTCACTCCGGAGACGTTCCTGGACGCGATGAGCGAGGGCTCCGACCCCACGGCCAAGGACAAGGCCACCATCGACCAGCAGATCAAGAACAAGCAGGTCAAGGTGTACGTCTACAACTCCCAGAACTCCACACCGGACGTGCAGGCGCAGGTCAAGGAGGCCAAGGCGGAAGGCATTCCGGTCGCCACGGTGACCGAGACCCTCACTCCCTCCGGGGCCTCCTTCCAGCAGTGGCAGACCACCCAGCTGCAGGGCATCGAGCAGGCCCTGGCCAAGGCCACCGGGAAGTGAACTGAAGCCATGAACCCGATAGCGAAGGCCCGCGAAGCCGTCACACACACCAGCAGTCACACCGTCCCCGGCCGCCGAAGCGGGGGTCACGACACGGCCACAGGAGCGGGAAGCGATCCGGTGGTCGCCCTGCGCGGGGCCGCCGTGCGGGTCGGTGGCCGTACGTTGTGGTCGGGTGTGGACCTTCGCATCGGGGCTGGCGAGTTCACCGCCGTGCTCGGCCCCAACGGCGTCGGCAAGTCCACCATGATCAAGGTCCTGCTGGGTGCCCTGCCCGCGGCGGCCGGCGAGGTTCGGGTGCTCGGCGCCCGGCCCGGGCAGGCCAACGACCGCATCGGCTACCTGCCGCAGCGACGCAGCTTCGACGCCAATCTGCGCATTCGCGGTGTCGATGTGGTGCGCATGGGCCTGGACGGTGACCGGTGGGGGGTGCCGCTGCCGTTCCCGAGCGCGCGTCGGCGGGCCGCCCGTGCGCGGGTGGACGAGGTGATCGAGCTGGTGGGGGCGTCGGCGTACGCACACCGGCCCATCGGGCAGTGTTCCGGCGGCGAGCAGCAGCGCCTACTGATCGCCCAGGCACTGGTCCGCCGGCCCGAACTGCTTCTGCTCGACGAGCCGTTGGACAGCCTCGACCTGCCCAACCAGAGCGCCGTCGCGGCGCTGATCGGGCGCATCTGCCATCACGAGGGCGTCTCCGTGGTCATGGTCGCCCATGACGTGAACCCGATACTCCACCACCTGGACCGGGTGGTGTACCTGGCCGAGGGCGGCGCCGCCGCAGGCACACCGACCGAGGTCATCACCTCCGAGACGCTGACCCGGCTGTACGGCACACCGGTCGAGGTGCTGCAGACCTCGGACGGGAGGCTGGTCGTGGTGGGCCAGCCGGAGGCACCGGCCGTGCACACCGACCGGCACGACACCCCGGGGAGCGGTCATGCTGCTGGCTGAGACAGGGGCACCAATCTGGTCGTGGAACCTCCTGACCGACTTCCAGGACATGTGGTCCTACCCCTTCATGGTCAACGCGTTCCGCGCCGGCGCGATCGTGGCCGTGGTCTCCGCGGTCGTGGGGTGGTTCGTGGTGCTGCGGCGGCAGACGTTCGCCGCGCACACCGTCTCCGCCGTCGCCTTCCCCGGCGCCGCCGGAGCGCTCCTACTCGGGTTCAGCGCGGTCTACGGCTACTTCACGCTGTGTGTGGCCGCCGCACTGGTCATCGCGGCCCTGCGAGGCGGCGGTGAGCACGAGGAGTCGGCGCTGACCGGGACCGTGCAGGCGTTTCTGCTCGCGTCCGGGTTCCTGTTCACCGCCCTGTACAGAGGGCTGCTGGAGGGGCCGCAGACCATCCTCTTCGGCACCTTCCTGGGAATCACCTCCTCCCAGGTGACCGTGCTGACGGTGGTCGGTGCGGTGGTGCTCGCGGTGCTGGCGCTGATCGGACGGCCGCTGCTGTTCGCGTCCGTCGATCCGCAGGTCGCCGCCGGGCGCGGGGTGCCGGTCCGCGCCCTGTCGGTGGTCTTCCTCGTCCTGCTCGGTGCGGCCACCGCCGAGGCGAGCCAGATCACCGGGACCCTCCTGGTCTTCGCCCTCATGGTGATCCCGGCCGCCACCGCGCAAGTCCTCACCGCCCGACCGGCGTTGAGTCTGGCCGTGGCCGTCCTGCTGGCCTTCGCCGCGACCTGGCTGGGGCTGACCGCCGCCTACTACTGGCCCTACCCTCTGGGCTTCTTCGTGACGACCATCGCCTTCGCCGGATACATGCTCGCGCTGGGCCGGCGCTCGCTGCGCGAGGTACTCGCTCGCACCCGGTCCGGGGCCACGCCCGCTGCCAAGGAGGTGGTCGCATGACCGTCCTGCTCGCCGCGTCCCCGTTGTCCCACCCCTTCTTCCTGCACGCCTTTCTCGCCGGTACCGCCATCGCCACGGCCTGCGGGCTGGTCGGCTACTTCCTGGTGCTGCGGGCCCAGGTCTTCACCGGCGACGCGCTCAGCCATGTCGCCTTCACCGGCGCGATGGCCGCCCTCGCCTTCGGCGCCGACCTTCGCCTCGGCCTGTTCGCCGCCACCATCGCCATGGCGCTGCTCTTCGGCACCCTCGGCCGCAAGGCGCGACCCGACGACGTGGTCATCGGAAGCGTCTTCTCCTGGATCCTGGGCCTGGGCGCGTTCTTCATCACCCTCTACACGACCTCGCGCAGCACCACGAACGGCACCGCCGGGGTGAGTGTGCTGTTCGGCTCCGTCTTCGGCATCTCCTCCAGCAGCGCGGCCGTCGCCGCCCCGGTGGCCGCCGGGGTCGGCCTGTTGGTGGTCCTCATCGCTCGGCCGCTGCTGTTCGCCACGCTCGACGAGGCCGTGGCCGCCGCCCGCGGGGTACCGGTCCGGCTGCTCGGCTACGGCTTCCTCGCCCTGGCCGGGATCAGCGCCGCAGAGGCCACCCAGGCGGTCGGCTCCTTGCTCCTGCTCGGCCTGCTCGCCGCCCCCGCGGGCGCCGCGATCCGCCTCACCGACCGCCCCTACCGGGCACTCGCCCTCTCCGCCGGGCTGGCGGTACTGGAGATGTGGGCGGGGCTGTTCGCCTCCTACGCGGTGCCGAAGATGCCGCCGAGCTTCGCCATCATGGCCGCCGCCACGGCCGTCTACGCCGCTACCTTCCTGATACGACGCCCGGTCCCCGGTCCTCGTACGCGAACCGCCGTCCCCACCGGCACATGAGCGAAGGCACCCGATGGCACCCGACCGCCAGCGCACCCCCACCCCGTCGCATGACGTCACGCTGATTGGCCGCCTCACCCAGCAACGCACCATCGTGGTCGAGGCGCTCATCCGGGCAGACGGCTTCGTCGGCGCCCAAGCCCTCCACAACCAGCTCGCCGCCGACGGCTCACCGGTCGGCCTCTCCACGGTCTACCGCACGCTGGCCGGACTGGCCGGCGTCGGCCGGGCCGACATGGTCCGCGATTCCAGCGGTGAACGCCTCTTCCGCTACCGCCCGGGACCGGAACACCGCCACTACCTCATCTGCACCGAATGCGGTCTGAGCCGGCCCGTCGACTCCGGCCCGGTGGAGGAATGGGCCGACACCGTCGCACAGACCTCCGGGTTCGCGAACGTCCGGCACACGGTGGAGTTGTCCGGGGTGTGCCCGGACTGCGGCCGACGGCCGGCGGCGGACGAGCGCCGGTGAACTCCGGCGCCACTGCCTGTCCGGAGTGGTCACCGTCAAGGGCAGCAGTCGCATCCCGGAGCACAGCCGCAGGCATCCGCCTTCCGCCCGGGCGCGCCCGGTGCAACGGCCGTCGGCACCGCACAACACCCCTCCCCACGCCGCGCGTCGCGCCCCTCCTTCACCGCGACCGCGGCGATGACCAGGGCCGCGAGCGGATCCGCCCACGACCAGCCGAACACGGCATTGACGACCAGGCCCACCAGCAGCACCGCCGACAAATAGGTGCACAGGAGGGTCTGCTTGGAGTCGGCCACGGCAGATGCTGCGCCGAGTTCCCGACCGGCACGACGCTGGACCACCGACAGGACCGGCATGGCCCCGAGCGGCCACTTCGTAATGGTGTTCATTTTCATGTAGCCTTTAGTCGCTACCCCAACCAGGAGGACTCCCATGGCCGTTCCCAAGCGGAAGATGTCCCGCAGCAACACCCGCCACCGCCGCGCCCAGTGGAAGGCGACAACGCCGACGCTCGTACCGGTCATCGTCGACGGGGTGTCATACCTGGTACCGCAGCGGCTGGTGAAGGCGTACGAGCGTGGCCTGCTGCGACCCGAGGGCTGAGCGATGATGCCGTCCGGCCCCTCCGGCCGACTGCCCGTCACCGTCCTGTCCGGATTCCTCGGCGCTGGCAAGACCACCCTCCTCAACCACGTCCTCGGCAACCGCGAGGGACTGCGCGTCGCGGTCATCGTCAACGACATGAGCGAGGTCAACATCGACGCCGCCCTGGTGCGCGGCGGCGAGGCCGCCCTGTCACGCACCGAGGAACGCCTGGTCGAGATGACCAACGGCTGTATCTGCTGCACCCTGCGCGACGACCTGCTTCAGGAGGTCGACCGGCTGGCCCGAGAGGGCCGCTTCGACAATCTGCTCATCGAGTCGTCCGGCATCTCCGAACCCATGCCGGTCGCCGCGACCTTCGCCTTCGCCCGCGACGACGGCGCCACTCTCGGCGACCTCGCCCGCCTGGACACCATGGTCACGGTCGTGGACGCCGCGAACTTCCTGCCCGAGCTGGCAAGCGGCGACGAACTCGTCGAGCGCGGCCTGGACCAGTACGAGGACGACGAACGCACCGTCAGCGACCTGCTGATGGACCAGATCGAGTTCGCCGACGTCATCGTCCTCAACAAGCTCGACCTCGTGGACAAGGAATCGGCCGACCGGCTGCGGGCGACACTCACCCGCCTCAACCCCGCCGCACGCCTCGTCCCGGCCGTCCACGGCCGCGTGAAGGTGGGCAACGTGCTGGGCACCCGGCTGTTCGACCTGGAACGCGCCCAACAGGCCCCCGGCTGGGTGCGGGAGCTCAACGGCGACCACGTACCCGAGACGGAGGAGTACGGCATCTCCTCCACCGTCTTCCGCTCCGAACTGCCCTTCCATCCCGGCCGGTTGTGGACGTTCGTGACCGAGGAACTCGACAGCGGCGCGTACGGACAGATCCTGCGCTCCAAGGGCTTCTTCACCCTCGCCAGCCGCCCGCACGTGACGGGCCTGTGGTCACAGGCCGGCTCCGTCGCGCGCTTCGAGCCCTCCGCCGCTCGCGACGCCGACAACCCCGAGTGCCAGGAACTGGTCTTCATCGGCACGCACCTGCACGCGGACGCACTGCACGCGGCATTGACCGACTGCCTCATGGCCGACGAGGAGAGCCTGCCGCCCACGGACCCGTTCCCCGCCTGGGACACCTACGGCATCGACGGCACCTGCGAGCATGAGCACCCCGAACTAGTGGCGGGCCCCTGAGGACCCCGGGCCGGGCGGCGAACACAGCCACGGCGCCGCCCGGCCCGGTATGGACACCAAGAGCTCCTGATAAATGCGTTGGGCTGACCGGCCCCCGCTGATAGCGTCTGGGCGGCCGTGAGAGAACGCGAGGAGGTGAGACCCATGAAGGCTGTATCCATGTGGGTGCTCCCCCATGTCGTCACGGTGGGCGATTGACGTAGGTGTCGCCGGGAGCGCCTCGGACAAGGCACTCCTGAGAGGCAACACCTATGAACTTTGTGCATTCCACTCCGGGCACGGACAACCATCCGGTTGTCGTCACGCGGGTCTCGGACACGCAGTGGCACGCTGTGGAGGACGACCTCACGGTCGGCCGCGGCGTCGCTTCGCGTCGGCCCGACGGGCGGCTCTTCGTCAGCATCGACGCGTGGCACGGCGCGGTCTTCGACCGCATCGCCGACGCGATGCCGGCGGACCTGCCGACACCGCTGTACACCGTCGTCGACGAGGCCGACCACGACTCGAGGTCCGCCTGGGAGCGGGCCGGCTTCGCCACCGCACGCCGCGAGTGGGGCTATCTCGTGCCCACGGACCCGCAGATCACCGGGCTCGGCTCGGTACGGCCCCCGTCCGGCGTGACGATCGTGCCCGCCGGTGAGGCGGAAGAGAACCCGCTGCGCGCCCTGGACCGCATCGTCCGCGACGAGATCGAGGCCACCGTCGGATGGCAGACGATGCCGGCCGAGGTGCTGCCCCGCCCGGCGGGGACCACCGTGCTCGACCCGTCGAAGTACGCGGTGGCAAGGCACGTGGACGAGTACGTGGGACTGGTCCGCGTGGCCCCGCTGACCCGGCAGCCACGGATCGGGTTGATCGCCGTCCGGGCCGATCGGCACCGCCGCGGCATCGCCCGGGCGCTGCTCGCCCACGCGCTGGGTTCCTTGCACCACTCCGGAACCGCTACAGCATGGGCCGAGGTGGACGAGTCCAACGCGGCGGCCACCGCCCTGTTCGAGAGCATCGGTGCCCGGCGTGCGGCCAGCACCCTGGAGCTCGTCCGCCACTGACGCGCCACCACATCACACCGAGCGGCCGCTTCCTACTGAATTCGCCGTCACAGAACCGGAGAAGTGAGAGACCATGACAAAGGCAGCAGGGGGCGTAGAAGCCGAAGGCACCGTCATCGAGTGCCTGCGCAACGCCACCTTCAAGGTGGAACTCCAGAACGGGCACACGGTGCTCGCCCACATCAGCGGGAAAATCCGGAAGAACCGCATCAAGATCCTCCCGTACGACCGAGTGTCCGTGGAACTCAGCCCCTACGACCTCACCCGCGGCCGGATCCGCTACCGGTACAGGGCGTAACGGAAGGTGCGGCGCCCATCGCCCTATCGGGAGCCGTAGGGCAGGAGCGCCATCTCGCGTGCGTTCTTGATGGCCTGTGCTATCTGCCGCTGCTGCTGACGCGTCACGTGGGTCACCCGACGGCTGCGGATCTTTCCGCGGTCGGAGATGAACTTCCGCAGCAAGTCGGTGTCCTTGTAGTCGATGTAGGTGATTCCGGCGGCGTCCAGCGGGTTGGTGCGCTGACGCTTGGCTGTCTGGCGCCGGGTGCTTGTGGGGCGGGGCATGGTGAGGTCGGTCCTCTCTTTCAGGTCACGGGGTCGAGCAAGTCGTCGAAAGCGTGCGGGAGTTGCTTCCAGCGGCCCCTGCCCGCCGCGTACTCGTCGTCGGTGAGCAGGCACGAGTCGAGCAGGGCCGACAGGCCGTCGCGGTCCAGGCCGGGCGAGGTGAAGGTGAGGTACTGGCAGCGGTCGCCGTGTTCCGGGTGCCAGTCCACGGAGGCGGCGAGGCGGCGCTCGGCGGGCACCATCTCCCAGGCGGCGTCGGGCAGGGCGGCCAGCCAGGGCCCGGCCGACTCCACGCACAGCGCGCCGCCGGCGGCGTCCCAGGACAGCAGTGTGTCGGGGCGGTCCGCCAGCCAGAACCGTCCACGGCTGCGCGCGGCGGCGCAGGTGAGGTCCTCAAGCGCCGCGTACAGGCGCTGCGGATGGAAGGGCCGTTCGCGCCGCCAGACGAAGGTGCTCACGCCGTGCTCGTCGCACGACTGCGGCAGCAGCGCGCAGGCAGGATGCACACGGGCGGCGGCCGCTGCCACGTCGAAGCCTGCCAACAGCGCTGCTCCCAGGGCACCGTCGCTCTCCACCCGTACGCTTCGTGCGCCTGGTGTGAGCTGGGCGAGCAGCGCGTGGTCGGTGTCGTCGGCGACCTCGTCGCAAGAATCGTCGTCGCCGAGGGCGATCACCGTGGGGTACTCCAGCTGCCGGGCGAAGGTGTCGGCGACCGTGCGCTGGTCGGTCGGAGCGGCGGCCAGGCCGACGTCGGCCAGGTCGTCGCCGTTGGACAGGTACGGCAGGACGAGTGCGGGGTCGACCGCGGTGGCGACCCCGGTCAGGGCCAGCGGTGCGCCCGCGGCGCCGATGACTCCGGCCATGGCCTGGGGCTCGACGGAGTCCCACAGTTCCACGACGGCCAGCCGGTACGTTCCCTCCGCTGCGAGCCGCAGCAGTTCGGGGACGAGATCCTCGCGAAGTGCGCAGCACGCGCAGTCGTTCACCAGGGGTGCGTCGCCACTGCCCAGCAAACCGTCGGCGTCGCGCACCGTCCGGCGCACCGCGCTGTCCACGGCGGACGTCAGATCGTGGTGCAGCGCGACCGAGCCGGGGACTGTACGCAGGATCTCCTCGACGGCGGCCCGGCGGGCGTCCGCGTGCAACCCGCCGACGATCGCCACCGGCAGCCGCGCCTCGTCCCCGTTCACCGCTCGCTCCGTCCGCGTCCGTACCGCCGCTCGAAGCGCTCGACCCGCCCCGCGGTGTCCAGGACCCGCTGGGTGCCGGTGTAGAAGGGGTGGCTCGCCGAAGAGATCTCGACGTCTATGACCGGGTAGGTGTTGCCGTCCTCCCATTCGATGGTCTTGTCGCTCGTGGCCGTGGACCGGGTGAGGAAGGCGTAGTCGGCGGCCCGGTCACGGAAGACGACCGGGCGGTACTCGGGGTGGATTCCGGGCTTCACGGCTCTCAGCGCTCCTCACGGAAGTCGACGTGGCGGCCGGCGACCGGGTCGTACTTGCGCAGGGTGAGCCGGTCGGGGTTGTTACGGCGGTTCTTGCGGGTCACGTAGGTGTAGCCGGTACCGGCGGTGGACCTCAGCTTGATGATCGGGCGCAGTTCGTTACGGGCCATGGACAGCACCATACAAGATATTGGTTTTCATTTTCATCTGGCGCTAGTGTGCTGCTGCATCCACCCCAAGGAGGAACAGCCATGTCCGCCCACTGCCAACTCACCGGCCGACAGCCCGGATTCGGCCATCGCATCTCCCGCTCGCACCGGCGGAGCAAGCGCCGTTTCGACCCCAACGTCCAGAGCAAGCGCTACTGGCTGCCGAGCGAAGGCCGCCACGTCCGACTCACGCTCTCAGCCAAGGGCATCAAGACGGTCGACACGATCGGCATCGAGGCCGCTGTGGCCCGCATCCGCGCCCGTGGAGGGAAGGTCTGATGGCGAAGAAGAGCAAGATCGCGAAGAACGACCAGCGGCGCCTCGTCGTGGCCCGATACGCCGCGCGCCGCGCCGCATTGAAGGCGATCATCGCGTTCCCCGGAAGCTCCGACGAGGACCGCGCCGCCGCCCAGCGGGAACTACGCCGGCAGCCCCGCGATGCCAGCGCCACACGCCTGCGCAACCGCGACTCCGTGGACGGCCGCCCCCGCGGCTACCTGCGCGCCTTCGGCCTGTCCCGCATCCGCGTACGCGAGATGGCCCACGCGGGCGAGCTCCCTGGCGTGACCAAAAGCAGTTGGTGACCCGGCACGCCAGGGGCTCACAACGGGCGCGTCGGCGACGCAGCCCGAATCTGCGCCCGGTTTCGAACGCGCCTTCCGCCACTCTGAACGCCGGGCGGGCGGCGGACCGGCTCGTGGCGTTCTACAACAAGCCGGTGGGTACGGCCCACCCCGCACGCGGACGGCTTCCGCGTGCGGGGCCCGGGGCCGAACCGGAAGATCAGCTGGTCGTCAGGGCGGTGTCGTCCACGACGAAGCTGGTCTGCAGCGAGGAGTCCTCCACGCCGTTGAACTTCAGGGTGACCGTCTGGCCCGCCAGCGAGGACAGGTCGAAGGTCTTCTGCGCGTACCCGGAGTTGTGGTTGAGGTTCGAGTAGGTCGCCAGGGTGGTCGAACCGGCGGTCACCGTCAGCTTGTCGTACGCGGTGCTGCTGGTGGTCTCCGAGGTGTCGATGTGCAGGTAGAAGGTGAGCGTGGCCTTGCAGCCGGACGGGATCGTCACCGACTGGGACAACGTGTCGGTGTGCGAGGAGCCGTAGCCGTCCAGCCAGGCGTAGTACGAGCCGCTGTGCGCCGCTTCACCGGAGTCGTTGGTGATGACACCGCTGGTCGCGCTCCAGCCGGTGCTGCCCGACTCGAATCCCGGGTTGGCCAGCAGCTGGGAGGAAGAGCAGCCGCCACCACCGGAACCGACGGTCCAGGTGAAGGAGGTCGAGCCGGAGGCGCCGGTGGAGTCCTTCGCGGTGACCGTGACCTGGTAGGTGCCCGCGGTGGACGCCGTACCGGAGATCAGGCCGGTGGAGCTGTTGATGGACAGCCCGGTCGGCAGGCCGCTCGCGCTGTAGGTGAGGGAGGCGCCGCCGCTGTCGGTGGCCTTGATCTGCAGGCTGACCGAGCTTCCGGTGGTGGTCGACTGGCTGCCGGGGTTGGTGACGGTCACCGTGTTGCCACCGGTGGAGCCGGAGGTGAAGGCGGTGGTGCCGTTCGGGGTGCCCCATCCGGTCGGGCCGTCGTAGCCGGTGCCCGCGGTGCAGAAGTACGACGGGGAGCAGCTGCCGTTGTTGCCGCTGGTGACGTCGTAGAGGTTGCCGGTGTGCTGGTAGGGGTACTTCGCCGGGTAGTCGCTCGCGCCCGGGGTGCCCGCGAGGGCGTAGACGGAGGCGATGATCGGCGAGCTGGCGCTGGTGCCGCCGTAGACCGCCCAGCCGGAGCCGCCGTAGGTGTCGTAGACCGCCACGCCGGTGGCCGGGTCGGCGACCGCGGAGACGTCGGCCTCCATGCGCTTGGAGCAGCCGGAGTCGGTCTGCCAGCTGGGCTTCGGGTCGTAGGCGGAGCAGCCGGAGCCGGTGCCCTCGGTGGAGTTGGTGTGCCACACCGACTCGCTCCAGCCGCGGGAGTTGGAGGCGGTGGTGAGCGCGGTGCCGCCGACGGCCGTCACGTACTGGGAGGTGGCCGGGAACTCGGCGCCGTAGGCGGAGTCACCCGAGGAGACGGTGATCGCGACGCCCGGGTGCTTGAAGTACGAGGTGTCGTCGCTGGTCTGCGAGGAGGACTCGGAGCCACCCCAGCTGTTGGAGACGAACTTGGCGCCGAGCGCGACGGCCTCGTTCTCGGCGGCGCCGAGGTCGGCCATGGTCGCGGAGTTGGCCTCGACGAGGATGATGCTGCAGTTCGGGCAGACGGCGCTGACCATGTCGATGTCGAGCATCTCTTCACCGGCCCAGCCGGTGTCGTTGGTCGGCAGCGAGGTGGTGGAGCCGGTCTGGCTGACCTGCTTGAAGCAGCCGTTGGCCTTGGTGCAGGACGACAGGCCATACGTGGAGCGGTAGGTGGCCAGATCCGACTCGGCGTTCGGGTCGTTGTACGCGTCCACGATGCCGACGGTCATGCCGGAGCCGGCCGTGGTGGGCAGGTTGTAGGCGCTGTGCAGGTTCGCCGGGGACAGGCCCGAGGGCGCGGCGGCCGCGAGCGCCGAGGCGAGACGCTGCTTGATGTCGGTGCGGCGCTGGGCGAAACAGGACGCATGACCTGGCTCGGCGGTGGCGCACAGGTGCTGGGTCGGCACCTTCTGGCCGACCTTGCCGGTCGAGTGGTAGGTCTGCCGCTCGGGGGCGGTCAGTGCCTTGTTGTTCTGCGTGACCTTGGAGGTCTGAGGGTGGGTCGCGGCAGGCTGGGCGCCGGCCGTCGGTGCGGCGGTGAATCCGGCGACGGTGAGGGCGAGGGCGGGGAAGGCGACGGCGACGAGTCTTCGCAGACTCCGTCTCCGCCCGCTCGGGTGTGACTCACGCATGGGGTACTGCCTCCGGTTGACGTGGGGTATCGCACTGGATGGGCAGGCCCGTGATTGCGCGTAGCGGCGGTGGAACCGCGCAGTCAGGAGCATGACACTCACAGCGCCCTGCCACGCCGGGTGAGCGTGACATGACAGGGTGCGAGGGGAACGTAGACCGGAACAGGTCCTTCCGGGCAGTACCGGGTCGAATTCTTTGCTTCTCCATAGAATGCGGTTGGCCCCCTCATGGGGGCCGGCGCGTGCTGATCAGCCTGACCTCCCTTCCGGGACCGCACAGCAACCGCAAGCGCTCCTTCCACCGTTGTCCAGCGTCTGCGGCACCCTCGACGAACCCAATGACGTCAGCCGGCCGCGCACCGCCGCGCCGCCTCTGGCCACCTGCCTTGGGAACGCACCGCAAGGGCTCTCCAGCCCCGAGACTGAACGGATCTACGGCCCGACCACGCCCCATCGCGCCCTGCCGCACACCCGCAGAGGGGCCGTTCTCCTCCTATGGCGACGGGAGTTTCGCGGCACGCACCCCGGGGGGCGGCGCGGAAAATGCGGCCGGTGAAGAGGTTCATGATCCAGGCATGGTGAGCAGAACGCTCGATCTTCTGGCGATGCTCGGGCTGAGTCCACGCCACAGCCGTTCCCTTACTCTTCCTCAGGGCCGCCGCGCAGGACCGGCTCCGGAGGGGGCACGGACAACCGCGAGGGAGACGGCATGGGAACCGCTGACCGGCAGAGCGCCGGAGACTGGAACCGGGTCGGCGACCCGCCCCGACCCAGAGGTGGTCGCACGAACGAGTACGGCCACGACTACGGGTACGGGACTCCTCCCGAGTCGATACCTCACCCCGGCTACGGACCCGATGCCGGCGCGGGCCACCTCCCCCTCTCTCAGGCGATAGGCCACGGGCACGCACCAGCGACCGCCGCCGAACATGGCTCCAATCACAGCCCCGAAGCGGGAGCCGGCGGTCACGGACACGGCCACTCGCACGGCCACGGGCCCGCGGCGCCGGTCTCCCGGCACCTGCGCAAGGTCATCGCGGCGATCCTGATCCCCTTCACCGCCGCGGTCGTGGTGGGGCTCGTCGTGCTGTGGCCGGGCGGAGCCCCGCCGCACAAGCACACCGGTGTCGGCTTCGACCAGCAGACCCAGCAGGCGACGGTCACCAAGGTCGTCGAGGTGAGCTGCAAGGCGGTGAACGCCTCCGGCGAGACCCCGACCGGCGACACCTCCACCGCCGAGGGCAACTCGGCACAGCAGGAGGCGAACGGCACCTGCCACAAGGCCACGATCCGGGTCGACACCGGCAAGGACAAGGGACGCACCTTCACCGAGATCGTGCAGCCCGACCAGGCACGTCAGCTGCACCAGGGCGAGAAGGTCGTCACTGCCTACGAACCCTCCGCGCCCAAGGACCTGCAGTACTCGGTCACCGACGTCAATCGCCGTTTTCCCATGGGCCTGCTGGCCGGCATCTTCGCACTCGCCGTCGTGGTCGTGGGCCGGCTGCGCGGCGTGATGGCGCTGGTCGCGCTGGCCATCAGCTTCCTGGTGCTGAACTTCTTCGTCCTGCCGGCCGTCCTGCAGGGCTCGAACCCGCTGCTCGTGGCGGTGGTCGGCTCGAGCGCCATCATGCTGATCGCCCTGTACATGTGCCACGGCCTGTCGGCCCGCACCTCGGTGGCCGTGCTCGGCACCCTGCTCTCGCTGGCACTGATCGGCATCCTGGGCTCGGCGTTCATCGGCTGGGCCGCCCTCACCGGCAACACCGACGACAGCACCGGCCTGATCCACGGCCTGTATCCGAAGCTCGACATGAGCGGTCTGCTGCTCGCCGGCGTCATCATCGGCTCGCTCGGCGTGCTCGACGATGTCACCGTGACGCAGACATCGGCCGTCTGGGAACTGCACGACGCCAACCCCACGATGGGCTGGCGCGGACTGTACCGGGCAGGCATCCGCATCGGCCGCGACCACATCGCCTCCGTGGTCAACACCCTCGTCCTCGCGTACGCGGGAGCCGCGCTGCCGCTGCTGCTCCTCTTCTCCATCGCGGAGAGCGGCGTGGGCACGGTCGCCAACAGCGAGCTGGTGGCCGAGGAGATCGTGCGCACGCTGGTGGGCTCGATCGGTCTGGTCGCCTCGGTACCGGTCACGACGCTATTGGCTGCCCTGGTGGTCGCAGCCGATCGCCCCGGCCCGGAGAGGGAAACGACAACCGCGGGAGCGGCAGCGGGCCGGGGCGGGCGTCGACGGAAGCGTTGAGATCGATCTCTTCAAAGTGAGGGCGGACCGCGCAGGCCCTCACCTGGTCAGCAGTGCAACCTCGCGCTCTGCGGGAGAAATCTGGGAGGGGGTGAGTCGGCCGCGTGGCCTTCGTCATCGACAACCACGGCGCACCACCGGCCGTCGCTACAACCGCGCTCCCCCGGTCTCCACCCTCGAATCCACGACAGATCCAGGCATCACGACGCACTCCACACGTTGAACCGCCAGGACCCGGAAACGGTCGAGCAGAATCTACCGGAGTCATGAATATGCAGGTCGGCGATCCAGCGCCATAGCTGGACCCACGGTGACCGCACCACAGTTCATCAGGGCCGGCAGGACGGCCGGACGCTGAGCAGCTCGGTCCGCAGCACGGGCATGCCGTCGACAGGCGCGGGGTCCTGCGTAGTTGGCTCGATTCCGCCAGCAGCGATCTTGTCGAGCGTCTTCAGGCCGGCGGCACCGACCGTGCCGAACACCGTGTAGTTCGGTCGCAACGCGGAGTTGCCGTAGACGACGAAGAACTGCGAACCGTTTGTGTCAGGCCCGGCGTTGGCCATCGCCAGCAAACCGCGCCCGTAAAGGCGACGGACGCCGGTCGGATCGCTCGGTGCCGGCGGTAGGTCCACCGGCAGCTCGTCCTTGTACTCGTACCCCGGCCCACCCTCGCCAGTGCCGGTCGGGTCGCCACACTGCAGGACCTTCAGCGTCGGATACGCCGTCAGCCGATGGCACACCGTACGGTCGTAGAACCGGTGCCGCGCCAGGTGCAGGAAGCTCTGGACCGTGCATGGCGCCTTCGCCCGGTCCAGGCGCAGCGGGAGCGGGCCCTGGCTGGTCGGGACAGCCATATCGACCGTGCCGTGACTGGGGGTGTGCCGCGGGTCGGGCGGCAGGGGAACCGGCCGCGCCGCCGGCTCGTTCGGTGTCTGGGTGTACTGGCAAGGACCGTGCGTGGTTCGCGGCGGGGCATCGGAAGCGGAGGCGGTGGTGCTGCCCCCGGACACGACCAACGCTGCCGCCGCCAATGCGGTCATGAGAGCTCGGTTCATCCTGCACACCCTCCAAAAGATCGTCAGATTTCGGAGCGGTCGCAGTCTAAAGTGCGGCCCGGCGGGCGAGTACCCGTCCGCAAGCCACATCCGCCTCCCAGCCTTCGGCCCGCGGCCACAGGCCACTACGTTCGGGTGCGACACAGCGTCGGCCGGCCGATCAGGGCGTCCACCCGGTGCACGACGGATGCTCTTGCGCGACCACGAACAGCCCGCGGACGAAAAGCCCGTGCGCCCCTCCGCGGGGGCAGACATCGCCTCAGCCATCTCCAGGGGCGTTCGACTTTGCAGGGGCGAAGGCTATGACTGTTGGTCGCCCGAACCCGAGGGCAACGGTGCCGACGCCGGAGCTGCAGCACACCCGCCCGTAAGCCCCCGCCAGCCGCGCCTGCAGGGGCTTGCCGTCGAACGCACCTCTCACACTGCCCCTATGACGGGGGTTGCGACTGCACAGGTCTGACCAGGTGGAAGACGATGTCGACTTGAGCAGGGCACGCAAAGGCGCAGGCCACGCCCGGTATTACGGCCCGCTGTCCCGCTTGCGGGCACCCAGAGCGTCAAACGAGCGTCACGGCTGGCGGTCATTTCTCCGGCCGCCGGGCCGGAATCACGCCTTCCACCTCCCTGCAACCGCCACCGCGCCGGTGGACCTCTCGGCTCGGACACCTAGAACTTCGCGCTGTACCCGGAGTAGTTCCGGCGGCGCCTGCCGGAGTCACTGAGCGAGTTACACGACCCGCGTGTGGTGACCACAGGACGTGATCAGTGGGCGCGCGCGATGGGCTGTTCGGACCAGATGATCTTGTGATTCTGGCCGTGGCGGCAGCCCCAGCGCTCGGCGAGTTGGGCAACGAGGAACAGGCCGCGTCCACCCTCGTCGGTGGTGCGAGCGCGGCGCAGGCGGGGTTGGGCGGTGTTGGAGTCGGTGACCTCGCAGACCAGAACGTGGTGGCGGATCAGTCGCAGCTCCGCCGGCGGACGACCGTAGCGGATCGCGTTGGTGACCAGTTCACTGACGATGAGCTCGGTGGGGAAGAGGAGGTCGTCCAGCCCCCACGCGGTGAGTTGGCGGGTCGCCCATCCCCGGGCGTCCGAGACAGCAGCCGGATCGGCCGGTATCTGCCAGTGAGCGGTGTCCTCGGCCGGTACGGCGCGGGTGCGTGCCAGCAGCAGGATCGCGTCGTCACGCGGTGCTTCGTCCACCAGATTGCCGAGGAGGGCCCTGCCGGTCTCCTCCAGCGCGCGGTCCGGGCGGCAGGAGGTGGCGAGGGCATCGGTCAGCCGCTGGAGCCCGTCGCACACGTCGTGTGCGGCTTGCTGGACCAGGCCGTCGGTGTAAAGCGCGAGGACGCTGCCCGGCTCGACGTCGATCGTGGTTGTCTCGTACGGCATGCCGCAGACGGCGAGGGGCGGCCCCGGGAGTATGCCGACGGCTTCGGCACTCCCGTCGGGCCGCACGAGCACCGGCGGCGGGTGCCCGGCACTGGCCATGGCGCAGCGTCGGGTGACCGGGTCGTAGACCGCGTACAGACAGGTGGCGCCCATGACGTCATGGTCGCCAGGAGGTGCTTCCGCCGCGAGGCGCTGGACCAGGTCAGCGAGACGCGTGAGCAACTCGTCCGGCTCCAGTTCGAGGTCGGCGAGGGTCTGGATGGCAGCGCGCAGACGGCCCATGGTGGCACTGGCGGGTATGCCGCGGCCGATCACGTCTCCGGCGACCAGGGCCAGCCGGAGAGCGGGCAGGGGTATGGCGTCGTACCAGTCGCCGCTGGTGCCGCCCCCACGGTCTGTGGGCAGGTAGACGCCGGCGGTCTCGGCCGCCGGAGTGTCGGTCGTGGCCGGGGGAAGGAGTCTTTGCTGCAGGGCCATGGCCGCTCTGTGCTCGCGCGTGTAGCGGCGGGCGTTGTCGATGGCGAGTGCTCCCCGTGAGGCGATCTGCCTCATGAGATCCACCTCGTCCGCGGTGAACGGTTCGGACGGACCGGTGCGCCAGACCACGATCGCTCCGAGGGTGAGGCCGCGGGCGTGCAGCGGTGCCACCATCACCGCCTGGACGTCGTACGGGAGGAACTGCTCGGCCGAATGTGGGCCGCCGATCAGGGCGATGTAGTCGTCCCGGTCGTAGACGACCGTCTCGCCGTGCTGGAAGCGGCGCAGGAGGGGGTGGTCGGACAGGGATGGGACGAGGTTGCCGCGCTGGATGCCGGGCGGCCAGTCCGCGGTGGCCGGCGCCAGGGCAGCGTTGCGCAGATGCGGATCTCCGCCACCCAGCCGCTCTGCGGGTTCGCCACCGTCGAAGACGGCGTCCGCAAGGTCGACTGCTGCGAGATCACCGAAGGTGGGTACAAGGGCGTCCGCGA
The DNA here is from genome assembly GCF_040298185.1 of Streptomyces sp. NPDC001634. Classification (NCBI taxonomy): domain Bacteria; kingdom Bacillati; phylum Actinomycetota; class Actinomycetes; order Kitasatosporales; family Streptomycetaceae; genus Streptomyces; species Streptomyces sp. NPDC001634. The sequence goes on from NZ_JBEOZU010000010.1 coordinate 127,109, forward strand.
GATCCTGGGCGGTCCGCACGGCATCCAGGGAGCCCCCCACCCGCTCGGCGACCGCGTGGGCAAAATCCAGCTGTCGGCGGGCACGCAGTTGGTCGGTGTCGTCTATGTACAGGGCTGCGACTCCTGCAGGGCGTCCTCGCGCGTCCTCCAGTCGGAAGGCGGACAGCGACAGCGCGTGCCGCCGCGCCGGATGGTGTCGCCAGCTCACTCGCTGGTGCCTGTGGATCACCGGGACGCCCGTCTCGAGCACCTGCCGCAGTACCACTTCGATGGTCTCGGCGTCCTCGGCGCACAGCACGTCGCTCAGTCGGGCGCCGGGCTGTATGGGACGGCCGTCGGGAGTGTCCGGCACGGCGTTCGTCTGCACGGTGGTGAGATCCGTGTCGTGCAGGGCGATCGTGATCCGGTTCTGTGCGGACAGTGCGCGCAGGAGGGCTGCGCCGTGCCAGTGGTCGGCGACGTGAGGAGTGGGGGCCGCGAGCACGAGGAAGTCCGCCGAGCCGCTCACCCGTGTGGTCCGGAATGTGACGTCGATCGTGTTGCCGCACTGGTGACGCAGTCGTACCCGGCCGGTCTCCGGCACGTGTGCGGCCCTGCGCGGGTCGTGCGGGAGGTCGGCCACGAGCTCCTGCACGGGGCGGCCGTGGACCTCGTCGGCGCAGAACCCGGTCAGGTCCTGTGCTGTGCTGGTCCACCCCACCACCGTGCCCCGATCGTCGAGCACGGCCGCGGCCAGACCGTCGAAGGCGGGCGGCCGGCCGCCGGGGCCGGCGCCGGAGACGCTCGTCGCGCCTCGAAAGGCGCCTGCCGGGTCGGTGTTTTCAACATCCGATGTGTGCATGTCCCTGGCTTTCATTACGAGGTTCCGCGGCTACGGGAGATGGGGATCCTGTGGCGGCTGTCGGCGCTCAGCGGGCGCCTGTCGGGGATGGCAGGTCCTGTTCGGCCCAGACGACCTTGCCGTCTGTTACGGAGCGGGAACCGCATCTGCGCGACAGCCGACCGACCAGGTAAAGGCCGCGGCCGTGCTCGTCGAGATTGCCGGGATGGCGGGGGCGTGGCCGACCGGTGTTGGTGTCGGAGACTTCGCAGGTAAGCACCCGGTGCTGGATGAGCCGTAGGCGGATCGGGCCGTCGCCGTGGCGGATCGCGTTGGTGACCAGTTCACTGACGAGCGACTCCACGGCCGTCACCAGCGGCTCCAGACCCCATTCACGGAGTTGACGGGCGGCCAGACGCCGGGCCGTCGGAACGGTGACGAGTTCGTTCGGCAGATCCCAGGACGCGACTTGGGCGGGTGGCAGGGCGCGCGTCCGCGCAAGGAGCAAGGTGACGTCGTCGGCCGGTGCCTGCGCCGACAAGGTCTCCATCGCCCGCGAGCACAGGTCCTCCAGGGCGGCACTGGGCTGTGCCAGGGAGGCGCCCAGACGCCGCAGGCCAACGTCGATGTCCTCGCCGCGGGACTCCACCAGGCCGTCGGAGTAGAGGGCGAGCACGCTTCCTTCGGGCAGTTCCAGTTCCACGGACTCGAAAGGCACCAGGCCGAGACCGAGGCCGAGCGGGGCTCCGGCCGGCAGGTCGGGGACAGTGACCCCGCCCTGCGCGTCGACGACCAGGGGCGGCGGATGCCCGGCCCGTGCCAGCGTGCACCGTCGGGAGACCGGGTCGTAGACGGCGTACAGGCAGGTGGCACCGACGACCGCGGGAACCCGGTCGGTGTCGTCGGCGTCCTCGTCGTTCAGTCGCCGGACCGTGTCGTCGAGGTGCGCCAGCAGTTCGTCCGGGGGCAGGTCGAGGTCCGCGAGCGTGCGCACGGCGGTGCGCAACCTGCCCATGGTCGCCGCGGCGTTGATGCCGTGTCCCACCACATCGCCGACGACCAGCGCCACCCGTGCGCCGGACAGCTCGACCACATCGAACCAGTCGCCCCCCACACCGTGGTCCATGTCGGCGGGCACATAGCGCGAGGCGACCTCGACGGCAGCACCGCCCTGCACCTGGTGAGGGAGCAGGTCGCGTTGCAGCGTGAGAGCGGCGGTGCGCTCGCGCGCGTACTGGAGCGCGTTGTCCAAACAGAGCGCGGCCCGGGTGACCAACTCCTCGGCGAGGAGCAGGTCGTCCTCTTGGAACGGCGTCTGTTCCGTGGAACGGCCGAACAGCGCCAGTCCCAGCACGCAGCGCCTGGCACGGATGGGTACGACCATCAAGGAGTGGACGCCGCTGTCGCGTACCTTCTGCGCCCGCACCGCGTCATGGTCGACCCAGGGGCCGGAATGGGTGTCCAGCATCGGCTCCAGGTACGACCGTCCCGTGCGCATGGCGGCGAAGAACGGCGAGTCCGGGTGGGGGTGGACCACTTCTTCACGCACCCACGGCAACTCGAGGAGACCCAGGTCGACGGAGGCCAGACCGGCACGGCGCAACAGCGGCGGTCGGCCACCCGTCGTGCCGGTCCGTGCCGGCGGCTCGACGCCGAACGGAACAAACTCCACGAGATCGACCAGGGCATGGTCGGCCAGCAGGGGCACGGTGAGCTCTGCCAGTTCCTGGGCGGTCTGCATCACGTCGAGGGTGCTGCCGATGTGCGTGCTGGCCTCGCTGAGGATGGCGAGGCGCTCGCGCGCCCGCTTGTTTCCGGTGACGTCCACGGTCATGGAGCACACGCCCAGTGGCGTGCCGTCCGCGCCCTGGAGACAGAAGAAGGAGGCGGAGAACGCGTGCTCGCGGGGCCGGTCCGCAGGCGGCCACGCACGGTACTCGTGCACCGTCGTCGTGCCGCTCTCCAGCACCTGTCGCATCACTACCTTGAGCGCTTCGGCCTCGACGGCGGGCAGTGAGTCCTTCAGACCGCGCCCGAAGCGTCGGTGACGAGGCACGCCGTCGTGCCGCTCCATGGCGTCGTTCACCCAGACACAGCGCAACTGCGCGTCATAAACGACGATGCCGATCGGAGCTCGGGCAAGGAGCGACTCCCGCACCGGTCCCCCGGTCGCCCCCGAGGACAGAGATCCTATGTCCGTCACGGACACCAGCCACCGGGTGCCGGCGTCCTGCCCCCGCAGCAGCGAGACCCGCAGCGTCATCCTGAGCGTGTGGCCGTCGCGGTGGCGTATCGCGACAGTGCCGGACCAGCCGCCCCGCTCACGGCACTGCTCGGAGAACGCCGAAGCCCTCCGTGCGTCCTCGGGAGGCGGCAGCACGTGTACGGCGGACCGGCCCACGACCTCCCCGGCCGTATAGCCGACGAGCTGCTGAGCGGCGTGCGTCCACCCCACGACGATGCCCTCGGCATCGATCATCGCTATCGCGGCATCGGGCACCTCAGGGAGGCTCACCGGCTCGGCGAGGAGGGTGTGGTCAGTGTTGGTCATCGCGGTCCGTCCCATCGGTGCGGAAGTAGGAGCGTCGGCATGTGGCCCGGCGGCCCTGTGTGCAGCGGTGGTGAACGGCGATGTCCCGGTGAGCGGCACACGGTGCGGTATGTGTCATATCAGAGCAATTTAACCCTTTCTGATGAAATCATCAGATGTAATGGCTTGGACGTCAAGACCCTCATAGGTGATCGAAAAATCAGATGCTGGGGCTCCAGGTCACGGCTTCACAGGTGAACGGACGGGTGGCGGGTTCCGCGGAGCATGCACGGCGGGTGAGAGCGGCTCCCCGAGGCTCAGACCACCCGCCGGATGGCGGCTCACCCTGGCGGTCGCCCGGCAGACTGGGCGCCGGGACGATGCCGGGGAACCCATACCCGTAGTGCCCGAGGGCTGATGCGGCACCGCACGGGAGTCGGCAGGCTGACGGCTTCGCCGTCCAGCCCGGCGGGGAGGACCGGGGCGTCGGCGTACACGACCACGTCGTCGGGCGTGGCGAGACGGGTGAGGCCGTGCGGTTGCCCGCTGCGCAGCCTCGCGGCCGTCTCGGCGGGCGTCTCTGCCCTGGCGGTCAGTACTCCCAGCAGGCCGGAATCCAGGTGCGCACGCCTGCCGAGTCCGGCAGGGTCATCGACTTGGTACGGGTTGTTGCTCACCAGTACGGCATCCGGCCCGTCCACGGTGAGCGGCCCAGTGCGGACCACCAACTCCGGGCCCTCGTGGCGGGCCAGGAATTCCGGAAGGACGCGCACGGCCGTGCCAAGCTTGTCGTCCCGATAAGCCGGGTCCTGCACCAGGGCGGCATAAGCACCGAACGAGACGTTGTTGACGAACACCCGCTCGCCTGCGTACCCCAGATCCACGCGCAGCTCGACGCCGTCCGTGAGGGCCTCCAGCGCGGCCGAGGGGTTCTCACGGTCCAGGCCGAGATCCATGGCGAAGTGGTTGCGGGTACCCGCCGGAATGACCACGAAGGGCAGGCCGCTCTCCGCGGCCACCTCGGCGACAAGCGCCTGTGTACCGTCTCCGCCCGCCACGCCCAGCAGATCCGCACCGTCGTCCACCGCGCGTCGGGCGACCGTCGCCAGGTCCTGGGGCAGGGAATGATCGATCAGGAACACCTGGGCTCCGAGCGTGCGGGCGCGTTCCGCGATCCGGAACCGGCTCGCCTTCCCTCCCCCCGAACGCGGATTCACGATCAGACAGGGACGCCGCGCGCCGGTCGTCGGCCGCGCTGCGTTCTCGCTCACGGCGCGTACCCGAAAGCCGCATGCATCAGCCGCGCGCACCTCACTGGCGACAACAGGACTGCCGCGATCACGCCCGCAGCTGACGGCTCCGTCCCCCACCGGGCCGACGGTCCGGCGATTGCGCCTGCGGCCACCGCCACGATGACACTTCCTTCGACGGTTACGGCCTATGACATCAGCTTGCAGCTCGGCCTGGGGATCCGCACCTGGGATACGGCGGTGCCCATAACGCCCTGACCACCGCCGAGCCGACGCCGTCTCCTCCACGGCGTACGGATGAGAGTCCGGCCGGGGCCTTCTCCAACGCCAGCCGAACGAGGCGACAACGCCCGGGACGCGACGGACGCGGCAGCCTCGGGTGATCCGTTGGGGACGGACGAAGCATCCACCACCGCAGCCCGAAGAGGGCTCCTCGTTTTCCCGTGACCGGGGCTGGGCACCCGACGCCCATGGCGACGCGTCCGGTTCCGGTGCGAACCATCCTCGCCACCATCGGCCTGGTGCTCGGCGCCTACGTCGTACTCGAGCTGGTGGTGCAGGCTCGCCGGGTCCTGATCTGGGCGGTCATCGCGTTGTTCCTGGCCGTCTCCCTTCATCCGGCGGTCGAAGCCCTGCAGCGACGGGTGCCGCGGTGCCGACGATCGGTGGCCGCCTTGCTGGTCTTCCTGGCTGCGGCCGCAGCCGTCTGCGCGGTGGTCGCCCTGTTCGTCATCCCCCTGGCCCAGGAGGGAAGCCGGTTCGCCGGTCGCCTGCCCGCGATGATCAGGGACGCCCAGGCCGGCCGCGGGCCGGTCGGCAACCTGCTGGAACGGACGCACGCTCTGCAGTATGTCCAGCACCATCAGGCGCAGATCCACGCGTTCGCCACCGGACTGAGCACGCCGGTCGCGAAGTTCCTCCGCGGTGCAGCGAGCACCACGGCGGGAGCTCTCACCATCTTCGTGCTGGCCTATCTGATGGTGCTGGAGGGCCCCAAGGCCATAGACCGGTCCCTGGCCCTCGTGGACGAGGCGCCCGCGGCCCGCATACGCCGCGTCGGAGCCGCGTGCGCCCGTACCGTCAACGGCTACTTGACCGGGAACTTGCTGATCAGCGTCATCTGCGGGCTTCTGACCTACGTCGTGCTGCTGGTTTCCGGGGTGCCGTTCGCCGGCCTGCTGGCCCTCTTCGTCGCCGTGACCGACCTCATTCCCCTGGTGGGAGCCACCATAGGAGCTGTCGTCGCCTCCGCAGTGGCGTTCGTCCACTCCCTGCCGGCCGGCATCGGGGCCATCATCTTCTTCATCCTCTATCAGCAGGCCGAAAACCACCTCCTGCAACCGGTCATCCTGTCTCGGACGGTGAAACTCAACCCCCTCACCGTGCTGCTGGCCACCCTGATCGCCGCCGAAGTCGCCGGGATCCTCGGTGCCCTGCTGGCGATTCCCGTCACCGGCATCATCCAGGTCGTCCTCGGTGACATCTGGGCTCACCGCGGCGGTCGGCCACTGGGGCTGCCGACACGGGCAGACAACGGCCCCGAGAACGCCGACCGGTCCGACGCCCCCGGATGACGGCCCCGTGGAATCCGGCCGCCACAAGCGCAGCGAGGATTTCGCCCGGGTCGACGGCTGCGCCTTTCCTCGTCAGGGGAAAGTTCGTTGACAGGCCGGTCGGGGTTGCAGGGCACAGCTTGAACGGACGGACCTGGCAGACAGCGAGGACCCGGGGTGAGAGCGGGTTGTTGATCGCCCTCGCCCGGTCAGTGTTCGAGCGGGACCTGGACGTCGGACTGACCGAATACCTCGGCTGCCGCCTGCGTCGCCATCACAGCCGCGCCGAGATGCGTGTGAAGGGCCGCTCGCCGGCCGACGGCCGGCGGAGGTGGCGGGATGTCGCCGCTCGCCGGCGTCCGGTCGATCCGGCTTCGCCGGTCAGTGCTGGGGGTGCGGACGTGCGTGGAACAGGGGGCGCCGCTGAGGGGCCGTGCCGGCAGCCAGACGGCCGATCTCGACGCGTGTCCTGATGGCACGGACCACTTCGGTCAGACCGACGACGATGGCCATGACGCCCACGACCAGCGTGAGTGTCGCGATGGAGTCGAACGGCATGACGATCATCACGATGCCGGCCATGGTGCCGATGATGCCGAAGGCCACGTGCCAGCCGCGCGCCGGCATGGTCTGATCGGAGGCCGCCGCGACCGTCTCCAAAGTGCCCCGAAGCAGCCAGCTGAAGCCGATCCACAGGGCGAGCAGGAAGACCGACTCGAGGGGGCCCCGGAAGCAGATCAGTCCCAACAGGACGGAGGCCGCGCCGGTGATGAAGTGCAGTACGCGAAGATGCCGGGGGACGTGGGTGCCGAAGGCGGCGGCGAGTTGGAAGGCACCGGTGGCCAGCAGGTAGACGCCGAAGAGCACGCCGACGACGCGGAGCGTCTCGCCCGGCCAGACCAGGGCGATGACGCCCAGGGCGATGGTGGCGAGGCCCATGGTGAGCAGGAACTGCCAGCCCATGTTCGCCAGGGCGGCGATGCCTTCGGCCGCAGGGCCCTCTAGTGGGTCGGTGCCACGTGGCGGAACGGAACCGGAGGAATCGGAAGGAGATGTCATGGCACCTACCTCCTTCTGCGAGCAGCGTGGTCACGTCACTACATGTCCATCGTCACCCCATCAGCCTCATATCGCTCGGCGGAAAGGCCAGGGGCCGTGGCGCATGAGGTATTCCGGGCAAGCTCCTCCGCCCTGCGGGAGCCGGGGGGCGTTTCCACCGGACCGCCCGATGCCGGCGGCCAGACACAGTCGTGGTGTCCCGTTCGGGTTGACGACGGCATTCACACGTGAGGGGTGATGACGGCGCGTCCCTGGATCCTGCCGTCGTGCAGGAGCTGGTAAGCCTCGTTGGCGCGTTGCAGGGGAAAGTGCTCGACCAGCATCTTGATCTTGTCCTGCTGGGCGAGGGTGATCACTTCCATCAGTTCGGTGAGGGACCCCCAGTAGGGCGAGGCGACCGAGCACTCGTGCGGCGGGCTGGAGAAGTCGACGGGCAGGGCTCCGCCGCCGAGGCCGACAATGGTCAGGTGCCCGAGCATCCTGGCCACCCGGGCAGCCATCCGCAGGGTCGCGTCCATGCCCACCATGTCCAGCACGAGCTGAGCGCCCTGCTGCTCCGTCATGTCCCTGATGCGCGCGATCGCCTTGTCGCCCGACAGCAGAGCCTCCTCGGCGCCCAAGCGCTGCGCGGTCTCCAGCTTGCCGGCGTCGGTGTCCACGGCGACGACGGTGGTCGCCGCGCTGAGCGCGCGCAGAATCTGGATGGTCATCTGGCCCAGACCGCCGGCCCCGATCACGACCGCGGTCGAGCCCGGTCCCAGCAGGTGCAGCGACCGCTTCACAGCGTGATAGCTGGTCAGTCCGGCGTCGCTGAGCGGGGCGGCCTGGCGGGGATCGAGGGTGCCGAGCGGAATCAGGTAGCGCGCCGCCGGGACCAGCAGGTACTCGGCCATGCCGCCGTCGTGTCCACCGCGCAGGCCCGGTCCCTCACCCGCGCACTTCTGGCAGTAGTTTTCCCTGCCCTCACGGCAGTTGGCGCACCCTCCGCAGCCCCAGGCGCCGTAGACGATCACAGGGTCCCCGGGCGCGAACCCAGTGACGCCCGGTCCCAGCCGCTCCACCCACCCGGCGTTCTCGTGCCCGAGCGTGAAGGGCGGATTCGTGAAGCCGGGCAGCGGTCCAGGTGCCTGCATGATGTGCAGATCGGAGTGGCAGGCACCGGCACCCGCGACCTTCACCAGGACCTGTGCCGGCCCGGGCTCCGGTGTCGGCACCTCGCGCAGCTCGGGCGGCTGCCGCCAGCCGACGAGTTGAAAAGCCCGCATGGCGATCCTTTACGCGACGCTGGTCAGTCGCGGATGCCGTCGATGTCGACGAGGACGTGGCGGGGTCCGCGGAAGATCTGGTTGTGCCGGTACGGCGGCGGATCCTCGACGAGCCGGGGGTTCTGTACCCGGCGGACGAACTCGCCGACCGCGATCTGAACCTCGAGTCGCGCGAGCGGGGCGCCGAAGCAGAAGTGGATGCCCTGGCTGAACCCGAGGTGTTCGTTGTCGCGGCGTTCGAGGTCGAGCCGGTCGGGGTCGGTGAACCGTTCCGGGTCGCGGTTCGCCGACCCGTACGCCAGGAAGATCGGAGCCCCCTTGGGGATGGTGGTGCCGGCGATGTCGATGTCTTCCAGGGCGGAGCGGGTGTGCCAGAACTGCACGGACGACTCGAAGCGCAGCAGTTCCTCCACCGCGGGCACGATCAGCTCCGGACGGCGGCGCAGCTCCTCCAGCGCTTCGGGGTGCCTCAGCAGCGTGAGCACGCTGTGGGCGATCAGGTTGACGGTGGTTTCGTGTCCCGCGAAGATCAGGAGCAGGGCGTTGCTGGCGAGCACGCCCTTGGACATCCGTCCCTCCGTGCCGTCCTCGTTCACCATGGCCGAAAGCATTCCCGGGCCGGGCTGGTCGGCGTACCGGTCAAGCAGGTCGGCTGCGAACTGCCCGAAGTCCTGCACGGCCCGCCGTCCGCCGGCCAGCCGGCTCCGGATCTCTTCGGACGCGGCCTCGGGGCCGAAGTCCAGGGCGTCCAGGGCCATTTCGATCCAGTGGTGGAAGCGTGGCTCGTCCTCCAGCGGCACGCCCAGGACCTTGCAGATCACCGTGACCGGCAGGGGGTAGGCGAAGTCGTCGACGGCGTCGATCCGGGTCTTGCCTTGCATGTCGTCCAGGAGCCCGGACACGATGCGGCGGATCTCGGGTTCAAAGTCGGAGATCAGGTGAGGCGCTTGGGGCGGGCCGACGAAATGCGGCATCAGCGTCCGGCGGTCTCGATCGTGCTCGGGTGGATCCTGGGTGATGATGTTCGGCTCCAGAGAGATGACCGCCTCCGTGATCGGCTCGGCCTCCGCCTCCGCCGCTCCCTCTGCCGGGGTGGTGGCCGGGACGGGGCACTTCCGTGGATCCGAGCTGACCCGGGGATCGTGCAGCAAGGTGACGATCTCCCGGTAGGTGCTGACGACGTAGGTGCCGTCCGGCTGCCGCGCCACCGGTGTCTTGCGCAGTTCCTCGTAGAACGGGTACGGATTGGCGCGGTTGGCGTAGCGGAGGGCCTGCTGCCAGGGGGTTTCCTCGACCACGAAGCTCCCCTCCTTCTTCCTGTCGGTGCTGCCGGCCTACGGGCTTGTCCCGACGCGCACGTCAGTGACGGCGCGGCCGGAACTCAGCCGTCCGCTCGCTCGGGGCGTGTCCGGTCAGGACGACGTCGGGGACGGCCGTCGGGACCCGTGGGTCCGGGAACTCGGCCGGCACCGGCTTCGAATCGGGCGGCTGGTCCCAGCCCGGCGGCGGAGGCGGGAACGGACCTGATTGCTCGATCAGCTTCCCGTAGTACTCCAGCCACTTGCCGTGATCGAAGGTGACGGCCGCGACGATGCGGCCCCGGTGACCGTAGGCGGCAGCGAAACGGCGCTCCTCGACCGATCCTTGAGTGAAGACGATCTCGTCACCGAAAGGCGGCACGCCGACGGACTTGATGTTCACGCCGAACTGGCCGGACCAGAAGCCGGGCAGCAGCAGATGCGGACGATAGTGGGGCTCCAGGTTCACCATGTTGTGCGCCGCTACCTCCGCGCCGAGAACGGCGTTGTCCCAGTGTTCCATCGCGAGGAACTGGTACTCGTAGAGCACATGCGGCGCACGCGCCACGTCACCTGCCACGTAGATGCTGTCGGTGACCACACCGTTGATGTCGAAGGCCCGACCGCCGGCATCGCACCCGACACCCCAGAAACCGGCCGCCAGCCCCGAGCCCTCCAGCCATTCCACGTTCCGGATCGACCCCAGCGAGGCCACCACCACATCGGCGTCGACAGTGGTTTCGTCGGACAGGTGCGCCCACCGGACATGCCCTTCGGAGTCGCCCTCCAGCGACGACACGCCCAGCCCGCAGCGCAGGTCCACGCCGTGATCACGCTGCATCTGCGCGGCGATCTCCCCGATCACCCCGCCCAGCGCGCCGACCAACGGCGCCGAACCCCGCTCGACGACGGTCACCTGGATGCCGAGCTCCCGGCAGACAGAGGCCACTTCCGAGCCGATGAACCCGGCGCCGATGACCAGGACCCGCGACGGCGGCTCGGCCAGCTCCTTCTGCAGCTGCGCGGCATCATCACGCGAGCGAATCGTGTGCACCCCGTGCAGGGCTGCCTCGGCCGGGTTCGGCCACTGCCGCGCACGGGTGCCCGTGGCGATCAGCAACCGGTCGTACGGCACCTGCTCACCGTCGGCCAGACGCACCCTCTTGGTGCTTCGGTCCAGCCCAACGGCGGCCACCCCGAGCCGCCAGTCCGCGTCCACTTCCCGCATGCGGGGCAGCTTGGTGTGGTCGGCCGACACCCAGCCCTTGAGCACCTGCTTGGACAGCGGCGGACGGTCGTAGGGTTCGTACGGCTCGTCCCCGATGATGGTCAGGGAACCGGTGAAGCCCTCCTCGCGCAGGGTCTCCGCGGCCCGCAGCCCGGCCAGAGAGGCACCCACGATGACGATCCGGCCGCTGGCCCGGAACTCCCGGACCAGCTCTGCGACCGTTGCCCGCAGAGTCATGGCGCCTCGCCCCGCTTCGCGCCGTCCAAGCGGTCCATCACGATCGCCTGCACCGGGCACGCCGCAGCCGCTCGCTCGACCTGCAGGCGCCGCTCGTCGTCGGGGTTCGGCTCATAGGTGAGCGCCTCCTGGCCGTTCAACCTGAAGACCTCGTGCGCCAGATACACGCACTGCGCGTATCCCTGGCACCGATTCAGGTCCACGACGATCCGCATGGGCAGACTCCTTCCGCTCTGCCGCTCGCCCTGCGGCGGCGACCATCGCCCCGGTCATGCAGCCTCGGTCATGAAGCCATCGGCCGGTTTCTAAAGTCCCGTCAAGGCGACGGGGCTGGATGCCCCACCCGCCGCCCCGGCCAGGCCACCGAATGAGCAGGTTCGGTCCTGTTCGCTGCGCCGCTTCCTTCACGGTGACGCTTGTCGGCTGTGAGCGTGAGCGTGGGCGTAACCAGAAGGGGGCGCTGCATCGACGGTGTCGGCATCAGGGTGTGCCCCGGGCGTCACGCCCTAAAAAAATACTCGTCCCGCCTGCCGACGATCGCAAACCCGCCTCTGCGGCGAACTGGATGCATCCGTGACTTCGAGCCCTTACTCCCCGGGCTGAGGCGATTTCCGGGCCGCTGAAGCCACCGATCACCAGGACACACACTGCCGTGGCCAAGGCGAGGAAGGCCGGCGTGCCGAGGGGACGGCGACGGGCAGCTCGCGCTGAAGAGCGACATCGGTTGGCGCTCGCGCCAGCCGGTCAACGGTTACCTTCGCCACTTCGACATTTCCATACGACGTATGGTAACAATGAAAACGCGCTTCCATACGACGTATGGAACTGCTCGCTCGGACCACACCGGGCGTCATACATCGCCTGGCAGAACCGCCGTTGGCACAGATCACCCCCTCGGGAAGGAAAGATCATGAACAAGCTCGCGAAGCGCATCGCCCTCACTGTCTCCTCCGTCGCGGTCGCCGGTGCCGCCGTCCTCGGTGCCGGTGGCACTGCTTCGGCCGCGCCCCTTGCGTCCGCGCACGCCCAGCACCCGACCGACGGGGCCGTGACCGCTGACTACAGCTGGGACCACGGTGTCGGCTACCTGCTCGAGCGGGGCTACTCCTGCGACGAGACCCGCGGCTGGCACCAGGACCGCCACGGCACCGATTCGACCCGGCACGACTGCGACGGTCTCTACTACCGCGATGGTCACTTCTACCGCTGGGAGGGCGAGGGACACGGCTGGACGTCCGACAGGTCCTACCGCCACGACGGGAACCGCTGCGAGCACGACGGCGGGGGCAGGCACCACCATGACCTGAGCCGCGACGACCGGTGAGACGGGTATCGGTCATGTGCGCAAGCAGTTCCCCTCGGCCCTGTCCCTGCCGGCGACGGGGATCCGTCTGGCGGTCGGGGGCGGCGTCCCCGACTGCCGGCCTAGTGAGTGCAGCGCTACTCCTCATGCGGTGCGCCGGTGCCGTCCGGCGCCCGCGCCCTGCTGTACCGCCTCCGCCCGCGCTGCCTCTTCGCCACAGGCCGGTGTGAGGCACCGCCGAGCCATACCCAGGAGCGGAAGCCGATGAAGAAGTCCTTGAGAGCCGTAGAACGGCGGGTGACCGTGCAACTGGTCGTCTCGCACGTCTACTCGTTGCCCCTCTGCGTACGTCTGCGCTACGAGCCCGCTGATCCCTATGTCGTCCGTGCCGCCTTCTTCGTCGACTGTGACGAGCCGGTCGAATGGATCCTGGGGCGGGATCTTCTGGCTGACGGGCTGGAGGGTTCCGCAGGCCACGCGGATGTCCGGATCTGGTCGGCCGCAGGGCGGGGTGACGAGTCGATCTGCATCGCCCTCGGGTCTGCCGCAGGCACCGCCTTGCTCGAGGTCCCCGTGCAGGACATCTCGTCCTTCCTTCAGGACACCCAGGCTCTGGTGCCACGGGGTACCGAGTCCGGACTCATCAACTGGGATGCCGAACTGGCACACCTCCTCCCCCAAGGCTGACCGCCGACCATCCATGCTCAGAAGTAAAGGAACCAGTGTCATGTCTCAGTACCAGCTTCGCGTCTACACCCTGCGCAGCTCCGACGCGCTCGCCGCCTACGAGAAGATCTGGGCCCAGCACATTCCCGGTATGGCCAAGCACCGGATCACCACCCACGGCGTCTGGACTGTGCCCGCGGCGCCCGGAAGCGACACTCCCCGGCTGTACGCCCTCGTTTCCTACAAGGACGCCGACGACGTGCAGGAGCGGCTGGAGGCATACCTGTCGAGTCCTGAATTCCGCGCGGACATGGAGGGCTTCGACATCAGCCAGATCGTCGGCCTCGACGAGATCCTGCTGACGCCCACCGTGGACTCACCCTTGCGCTGACGGTCGGCCTGCGACGAGTGACGCGGCCAGAAGGGCCGGTATCCGGCGGCCCTGCGATGGTGGTTCCGGTGTCTTCGATGGCGACCCACCAGTGGTGGCCCTTGCCGGGATCGATACCGCCCCATAAGCAGGGCACCTGTGTGGTCATGTGCGTCTCCTCGGACTCGGACAGCGTGCCGTTCCGGTCCAAGGACGGCTCTGCCCTGCGTGACCGGGCCCGGCAACCACGGCCGGCGTCGAGGTGGGGACCGTGACGAGTCGGTTCACTACCACCACGACCGGTACAGCGTCGATCGCTGAGACCAAGGGCGCCCTTGGTCCGGCAACCACCGTTGGCCACATCTCCGGGATGGCCCCGGCCGGCAGTGGTGGCCTCGCCTGCTCCCGTCGGCCGGGCGCCCTCGCGACGGCACGAAGAACTGCTCCTGCGGGTGTCCTCGTGCCGACCGCCACCGGTCCTCGCAGTAACCGCGTCTCTGTGCAGCCCCTTTGAATCCGACGACAGCCCTTCCGATGACCCTCCCCGGATGACTCGAAGCACCAGGAGTAAGACCCAATGAAGTCATTGAGAACTGTGATCCAGGGGCTACCTGTGAAGCTTGTCGGCGTGCATGCGACGTCCTTGCCCATGATCATGAATCTGCGGTACGAGCCGAGTGATCCCTACGTGGTCCATGCCGCATTCACCACCGATGTCGACAGCGACGAGCCGGTGGAATGGATCATCGGGCGCGATTTGCTGATCGACGGCCTGGAGGGCCCCGTCGGCGAGGGAGACGTTCGCATATGGCCCACCGGCGAGGAGGGCTGCCGCGACTTGTACATCCTTCTCAACCCGCCGTCCGGTACGGCCCTGCTCAAGGCCCCAGCGCAGGAATTCAAGGCGTTCCTGCAGGAAACGGAGGCAGTGGTGCCCCGGGGGGCCGAGCTCGGCCACAGAGACTTCGACCGCTTGCTGGCGCACTTCCTCGCCGAAGGGTGAGTCCTGTCAAGGTGCGACCTGAGGCAGGCACACGGACGTCTGCGCCTCGGTGTTCACCGCCATGGTGAGTGGCTGGACGCAGTCGTGGCGTCGAGGGCGGCCGGGCCGAAGCCGGCCTCGGTCAGGATGTTCGCCGCGACTCCGCGGCCGACCCGCCTCGGTGAGACCAGCCGCCACGCGGCAACCCGCTACCTGCGTCGCATCGCCCACCTCCCTGCGCTCCGTAGCTCGCCGCTCATCGGCAGGCTCTGCCGCAGGGACGCACCTGATCAGAGTCGGCGCGATGACCAGCAACGGGCCCAGATGAACACTGGTGCCGATGCCGATGTCCGTCATCGTGATGGCAACGATCAGTGCGAGCGCGATCCCCAGCAGCCCGCGCCTCGCGCGCTGCTCCAGGAGGCGGTCTCCCGATAAACCTCTCGCACCCATAGGCCCTTATTACGCCGTCTTCGGCCGTACCTGCCGCTGCGTCGGCTCCTGTCGAGGTCGGTACGGCTTGCGGTGTTGCATGTGAGCGCGGACGGGAGTACTCGCCCATTACCGCTGGTCACTAGCCCAGGTCAGCGGGGGGTTCCAGGCGGTGCCGCCGAGGTCTGAGCGGGTCCGTGGTCCGGAGCGAGCGACCCGAACGCTGGCGCCCAGGGTCCTGGCCACTGCCAGACGCTGCGTTTCCTGGAGCCCGACGAGACCGGGGCCATGTACACCGTCCAGGCGAGCAGAGCATCGGCAAACATGGTCGGCGAAGCGCTGCGGAAGGAAGGCGTAACCGGCTGCGAAGAATTGAAGGCCGGAGACCTTGTCGGACGGATGGCCTGGCTTGCTTCGCGGCCGCAAGCCGCTACACCTAGGACCAACCTCGCAACGCGGCGTCCACGACGGCGTTCACGGTGTCGCGTCCCAGGTGGTTCCCGACGAAGAAGCGCTCGAAGAACAGCGGCCCGGCGGTGGCCATGGCGAATGTCTCGGGGGTGACGTCGGGCGGGAGCTGGCCGCGCTCGACGGCTGTGGTAACCGCGGGACGCAGGGCATCGGCGATCTGGTTCAGCAGTGACTCCCGGAGGCGGCGCATACCTTCGTCGTGCCGTGAGCCCCCGAGGACCGCGGCAAGGACGGCCCCCGATTGCTCGTCGTCCCAACGCTCGGCGAGCACGTTCAGACGGTAAATGAGCTCCGCTCGCGGATCGTTGCCCGAAGCGGCCCGAAGCTCCTCGGGTACCGGAGGGAGAGGGGGCATGCCGGCCTCCAGCGCGGCCAGGCGGAGGTCGAGAAGGCTCGGCCAGTGCCGGTAGACGGTTGCCCTGCCGACGCCGGCACGAGTCGCAACCGTTTGATGTGTCACGGCCTCCAGCCCACCTTCCGTGAGCAACGCGGTGGCCCGCCTCGGTGAACGCGGGTGATTCAGCTCGACGAGGCCGACGGTCTCCCCCTTCAGGAGGGAGACCAGGAACAAGCCAACGACCATGGTTATTTCACGGTTCAGCTTCGGCATACGGCTGCCGTGTAGAGGCTGGATGGGGAACCACCCGCCGGGCGGTCTCACCCGATGTGACGGGGTGGCTCCCGTGTGTCGCAGCCTGAGATCGCCCGACTGCGGGCGCGCCTCAGCCGCCAGTGCCTGGGGCGCAGCGTCTCAGGCTGACTGGCTCAATGGCCGGCGTACCGGCCGTCACGACCGGCGGTGAGGCGGCTTTCCAGGCCCGTGATCAGCGTGTCCATCACGAGGCGGAACATGTGGTCCTGGTCAGGGCCTTCGGGGGCCGCACCCGTAGAGCCAGGGTGTGCGTCCGTGGCCCCGTCTTCGTCGGCTTCAGGGCCGTGGGGCTTGAGGGTCGACCACTGGTGGAGTGCGCCGTTGAGTTCTGCGGTGAGGACGCCGATGACGACGGCGACCATCAGCGCGGCGATCTTCGAGACCTCTGACTGCGGCACACCGGCAGCGGCCACGATGGCGGTGAGGGCGGTCCAGAACGGGTCGTTGGGCTGGATGAAGTCCGGCTGATGGCTGAACGAGTACGCCAGCAGCTTGGGGTGACGGTGCGCCAGGGTCCGGAAGTCTGTGGCGAGCAGACGGATCCGCTCCTGCCAGGGAGCGCCCTCCAGTGTCACGGTGCGGAACTGCGCTCCGACCATTCTCGTCACGCCGCGCAGCACGGCTTCCTTGTTCGGCACGTGGTGGTACAGCGACATCGGGTTCGCGTCGAGCTCGGTGGCGAGTTTGCGCATGGTGAGCGCCTCGACGCCGTCCTCGTCGATGAGCCGCAGGGCGGCGGTATAGATCCCGGCCTCCGTCAGAGGCACGTCTCTCTTCCTCGTTCCCCGCGGGGGACGTCTCACTTTCTTTTCCATACCTCGTACGGTACCAGTTCCGTACACGGTATGGAAATGCCGCTTCACCACAGCCCCACCTGGGCTCCCGGGGTTGCACTCCACTTTCCGTACCGCGTATGGTTCCAATTCCATACGGCGTATGTTTCCGTACGGCGCCACGGCATCGACCTGCGCAGCGCGCCCTTGCCCATCCCCCTCCACGCAGAGGAGCAAGCCATGACCACGCACTCCGCGAACGACCTTCGCCCCATCCGGTCCCCGCGCGGGATCCCCCTGCTCGGCAACACGCCGCAGATCCCCAGCACCAACCCGGTCGAGTACTTCGCCGAGCTGTCCAAGCAGTTCCCCGAGGGCATCTACGGCTTGGACATCGCCGGTGTCGAGCAGATCTTCGTCTACGACCCGGACCTGGTGGCCGAGGTCTCCGACGAGACGCGGTTCTTCAAGCAGATCGTGAAGACGCCGCTGCAGCATGTCCGGGACTTCGCGGGCGCGGGCCTGTTCACGGCCCACCAGCACGAAGAGGAATGGGGCATGGCGCACCGGATCCTCCTGCCGGCGTTCAGCCAGCGGGCCATGAAGGCGTACTTCGGGCAGATGCTGGAGATCGCCCAAAACCTGGCGGGCAAGTGGGAGCGCAAGGCGGGTCAGCCGGTCAACATCACCGACGACTACACGCGGCTGACGCTGGACACCATCGCCCTGTCGGGGTTCGGCTACCGGTTCGACTCCTTCGAGAAGGAGGAGCTGCACCCCTTCCTCAACGCGCTGCTGGGCGCGCTGGTGGAGTCGCTGCGGCGCTCGCAGGAGCTGCCGATGATGACCAAGCTCCGCAAGGCCGATGCCAAGAAGTACGGCGAGAACGTCCAGCTGATGCAGGAGCTGGTCGAGAGCGTGATCAAGGAGCGCCGCGAGGGGAAGGGCGGCGGTGAGGAGGACCTGCTGGGCCTGATGCTTGAGGCCACCGACCCGGAGACCGGCAAGCGGCTGGACGTCGACAACGTCCGCGACCAGGTGCTGACGTTCCTGATCGCCGGTCACGAGACCACCAGTGGTCTGCTGTCGTTCGCCACGTACTCGCTGATGCGCAACCCGCACGTGCTGGCCCAGGCGTATGCCGAGGTGGACCGCCTGCTGCCCGGCGACACCGTCCCGGACTACGACACGATCATGCAGCTGGACGTCATCCCGCGGATCCTGGACGAGACCCTGCGCCTGTGGGCTCCCATCCCGTCGTTTGGCAAGACGGCGCGGGAGGACACCGTCATCGGCGGCCGCTACCAGCTGAAGAAGGGCGCGAAGGTCCTCATCCTGGAGGGCCCGCTGCACACCCACCCCAAGGCGTGGGAGCGGCCGGACGAGTTCGACATCGACCGGTGGCTGCCGGAGAACCGCGTCCAGCAGCACCCGCACGCCTACAAGCCGTTCGGCAACGGTGTGCGTGCCTGCATCGGCCGCCAGTTCGCGCTCACCGAGGCCCGCCTGGCCCTCGCGCTGGTGCTGCAGAAGTTCAAGTTCTCCGACACCAACGACTACAAGATGGACCCCCGGGAGGCGTTGACGCGCAAGCCCGGCAACTTCGAGCTGATCGTCCGCCGTCGTCAGGAACACGAGCGCACCGTCTTCGGCGCCGCCGACCTGCAGACCGGCGACACGCAGGCGCAGGCAGCGGTCAGCGGCGTCGGCGTGAACCTGACCGTCGCCTACGGCTCCAGCCTCGGCTCGTGCGAGGACCTGGCCCGCACCATCGCCGACCGCGGCGAGCGCTCCGGCTTCGGCACCACCCTCATCAGCCTGGACGAGCTGGGTGACAACCTGCCCACCGAGGGCCTGCTCGCCGTCGTCGCCGCCAGCTACAACGGCAAGGCCCCCGACAACGCCCAGCGCTTCGACGACCTGCTCGCCGCCGGGCTGCCCGAGGGCTCGCTGGCGAATGTGCGGTACGCGCTGCTGGGCGCCGGCAACACCCAGTGGGTGGCCACCTACCAGGCATTCCCCAAGCGGATCGAGGAAGGTCTGCTGGCCGCCGGCGCCACCCCCATCGTCGAGCGCGGCATCGCGGACGCCGCCGGTGACTTCGACGGCATGGCCACGCGGTGGATGGACACCCTGTGGGCCACTCTGGCCGAGGAGTACGCCGCCGACACCTCCCAGGCGAGCGGCCCCCGCTACCAGGTCCAGCTGCTCACCGAGTCCGACGTGCGTCCCGCCATCGTCTCCGAGCAGGCGTACGCCCTCACGGTGGTGGCCAACGAGGAGCTGGTGGCCGACGCGACCGGCTTGTGGGACTTCGCCATCGAGCCGCCGCGCCCGTCCGCGAAGTCCATCACCTTCGAGCTGCCCGAGGGTGTCACCTACGACACCGGCAACCACCTGGCCGTCTTCGCCAAGAACGAACTCGCCCTGGTGGAGCGCGCGCTGAGGCGGCTCGGCGTCGAGTACGACCAGGTGCTCCGGCTCGAGCAACCGGCCGGTGGCCGCACCCACCTGCCGGTCGGCACCCCGGTCACCGCCGGCATCCTGCTCACCGAGTTCCTGGAGCTGCAGGACGTGGCCACCCGGTCCCAGATCCAGACGCTCGCCGAGTACACCGAGTGCCCATGGACCCGGCCGCAGCTCCAGGCGTACACCGCCGAAACGGAGGAGGCCGAGGAGCGCTACCAGAAGGAGATCCTCGGCAAGCGCATCTCGGTGCTGGGCCTGCTGGAGCGCTTCGAGGCGGTCGAGCTGCCGCTGGCCGTGTTCCTGGAGATGACGGGCCCCATCCGCCCGCGCTTCTACTCCATCTCCTCCGCCCCGTCCGCCAACCCGCGCCATGTGCGCCTGACCGTCGGCCTGCTGGAGGGCCCGGCCCTGTCCGGCGACGGCCAGTACCGCGGCACCTGCTCCGCCTACATCGCCGGCCTCGAGCCCGGAGACGTCGTCTACGGCTACGTCCGCGTGCCCTCCCCCACCTTCGCCCCGCCCGCCGACCCCGCCACGCCGCTGATCCTCATCGGCCCCGGCACCGGCATCGCGCCGCTGCGCGGCTTCCTGGAGGAGCGGGCGACACAGCACGCGAACGGCACCCAGGTGGGCGCGTCGCAGGTCTTCGTCGGCTGCCGCCACCCGGAACACGACTACTTCTACAAGCAGGAGATGCAGGACTGGGAGCAGGCCGGGATCGCGCAGATCCACACCGCCTTCTCCGCGGTGACCGGCCACCCGGCCCGCTTCGTGCAGAACGCCATCGCCCATGCCGCCGACACAGTGTGGCAGGCCATCGAGGACGGCGCGTACATCTACGTCTGCGGTGACGGCCGCCGCATGGCCCCCGCCGTCCGCGAGGCCCTCGCCGCCATCCACCGCCAGAAGACCGGCAGCGACGACGAGAGGGCCCAGCAGTGGCTCGCCCAGCTCGAAGCGGACGAGCGCTACCAGCAGGACGTCTTCGCCTGACCGTCGCACGCCGTCAAGGCGCGCTGACCCCCAGCCGCCGGGAGGCGTGCGGACGTCCTGCCTCCCCCGCACGCCTCCCGGCCCCACCAGCCATGCAGACACCCCATGGCACCCATGGCCCGAATCACCGGGCCGTGCCGCTCACAGAAAGAAGATCACCATGGACACCATGCTCGCCGGACGCTTCCACCTGGACAGCAAGAAGTTCGCCGTGGAGGAAGTCCCGATCCCCGTGCCGGGCCCGGGCGAGGTCCTCATCGAGGTCAAGGCCGCCGGCGTCTGCCTCTCCGACGTCCACCTCCTCGACGGCTCCCTCGTCCCCCTGTTCGCCACCTCCGACACCATCACCGTCGGCCACGAGGTCTCCGGCGTGATCCACACCCTCGGCCCCGACCTCAAGCGCGGCCTGACCGTCGGCACCCGCGTCACCCTCGAGGCCGGCAAGACCTGCGGCACGTGCGCCGGATGCGTGCGCCACCGCCCCTGCACCCAGATGCTCACCGCCGGCATCGACTACGACGGCGGCTGGGCCGAGTACGTGATCGCCCGCGAGGACACCCTCATCCCCATCCCCGACAGCCTCCCCTTCGACCAGGCCGCGATCATCCCCGACGCGGTCTCCACCCCCTACGCCGCCGTCGTCGCCACCGCGGGCGTCCGCCCCGCCCAGTCCGTCGGCGTCTGGGGAGTCGGCGGAGTCGGCGCCCACAACGTGCGCCTCGCCCGCCTGGTCGGCGCCGCCCCGATCATCGCCGTCGACCCGCTGCCCAGCGCCCGCGAGCGCGCCCTGGCCTTCGGCGCGGACCTCGCGCTCGACCCGGCAGCCCCCGACTTCGCCGACCAGGTCCGCGCAGCCACCGACGGACGCGGCCTCGACTTCGCCTTCGACTGCGCCGGCGTACCCGCCGTCCGCGACCAGGCCGCCTCCGTGCTCGGCCTCGGCGGCTCCCTCATCCTGGTGGGCATCACACCCCGGCCACTGACCATCACCGAGGGCCTGACCTTCAACTACCTGCAGAAGCAGGTGCGCGGCCACTACGGCGGCTTCCCCGAGTCCGTATCGGAACTGGTGCGGCTGACCGCGGCAGGCCGCCTCGACCTGGCCCCCTCCATCACGGACCACATCCCGCTCGTCGACGCGGCCGACGCGGTCAGCCGTCTCGAGAACAAGATCGGCGACCCGATCCGCCTCATCCTCGTCCCCTGACGCCCGTCAGCAGGACACCAAGCCACCCTGGGCAGGGGTGAGTGGGCGCCGGTGCGTGAGGGAGCACCGGCGCCCACGGCTTTCCGGCAACCGTGGAGAGAAAGAACCATGCAGACGACCGACACCCCGGGCCGTACCTTGCAGCGCAAGGATGCTCACTCCAACCGCAGACGCATCCTCGCGACCGCCCGGCGGAAACTGCGGGAGGACCCGGACGCGAGTCTCGACAGCATCTCTCAGGCAGCCGGCGTCGCCCGGCGCACCCTCTACGGACACTTCCCCAGCCGGCATGCGCTGATCGCCGACCTGGCACAGGAAGCAGGCCATGAACTCCGGCAGGCGTTCGCCAGAGCCCGCACCGCGGATGCCGACCCGATCGAGGCGATGACACGGATGGTGCTGGCGGCATGGACGGTGGGCGACCACTACCGCATGCTCATCACCTTGGGACGGCGCCATCTGGGAGAGGACGAGATCCGCACCACCCTGGCACCGGCCCGCGCAGAAGCCGTCGCGACCCTACGGCGCGGTCAGCGCGAACGCGTCTTCGCGGACCACCTTCCAGCACCCGTCCTCGCCCAAGCACTGGAGGCACTCATGCTGGCCCTCGCCGAGGAGAACGCCGCATGCCCGTGGGCGGACCCCACTGGTGAGGCCGCGGCAACCGCGTTCCTCGTCGCCGCCGGCGTAGCACCACAGACGGCCGCGCTTCAGGTGCAGGAGGTCATCGGGCGAGATCGGGCAGCGGGCGACGGGTGACCTCGTGGGCGTCGTCCGCAGCGAGGCCGAGCATGCGCAGGACCATCTCGGCCAGGTCGGAGGCGGCCTCGTCGCCGTCAAAGTCCGGGCGGTCCAGCCGGAGAGCCACCAGGGACAGCAGGGTGCCGCCCAGGGCGGACAGGGCGGTGGTCGCGTTGCCGCAGGTGAAACGGCCCGAGGCGATGCCGATCTCCAGGTCGCGCAGGGCGCGTGGGGCGAGGCCGCGGTCGGAGTGGATGTGGACCAAGCCGCGGTCGCGCAGGATCCGCATGAGTTCCGGGTGGGAGTCGGCCATCCGGGCGGTGAGCCGGAAGCCGGCCGCGACCAGCTCGGCCGGGTCGTCGATGCCTTCCACGCGCGCGTCGATGACCTGCCCGAACTCCTCCAGGGCGTCCGTCACCGCCGCGTCGAACAGCTCCGTCTTCGACTCGAAGTGGTTGTAGAAGGACCCGAAGCCGACATCGGCGCGCTCGGCGATGGCCTGGATGCTCGCGCTCGTGTCCCCGGTTTCCGCAAGGATCTGCCGGGCCGCGCGGACGAGCGCCTGGCGGGTCTCGGCACGGCGTCGCTCGAAGCGGTTCTTGGGCGGGGCTGACGTCGGCATACGGCCCAGTGTAACCGCCGCAACGATGACACTGCCATTACTGATGAGATCCTCAATTATTTGGGCTGCGCCTATTGACGACGAGAAACGGCAGAGTTGATGATTTCCTCATTACGGCAGTGTTGCTTGGAGGACACCATGTCCCACATCCCCGTTAACAAGGGCGGTCCTCTGACGCCCCACCAAGACCTCCACAGTGAGCAGGGCGCCCTGCGCGGTGAACACCCCGGACGAGCCCGGAATCCGGTGATCAAAGTGGCGGATCTGGCCTGGCTTGAGTTCGAGAAGCCGGACCTGGACCGGGCCGAGGTGTTCGCCCGTGACTTCGGATTCGCCGTCGCCGCCCGCACCGAGCGGGAACTGTGGCTGCGCGGCACCTTCGCGGGCTCCCCCTGCATGGTCATCCGCCGCGGGTCGGCATCCCGCTTCATCGGGCCGGCGTTCCGCGCGGCCGAACGGGGCGATTTGGACCGGCTCGCCCGCGCGACCGGTAGTGAGGTCCGGGACATCGACGTACCCGGCGGCGGACAGTCGGTCACCCTGCTCGATCCCTCCGGCTTCCCGGTCCGGGTCGTGCACTGCGCCGAGCAGCTGCCCGCTCTGCCCGGGCAGCAGCCCCTGATCATCAACACCGGAGTCGACGGCCGTCGTACGAACGCCACCCAGCGGCCGCCCCGCGAGCCGTCGCGTATTCAGCGGCTCGGGCACGTGGTGCTGGAGACACGGGTGTTCATACGGGCCCTGGACTGGTACCTGGACACCCTGGGGATGATCGTGTCCGACTTCCTCTTCCTGGACGGGCAGCGCGGGCGCGGGCCGACCATGGCGTTCATCCGCTGCGACCAGGGCAGCACGCCCGTGGACCACCACACCCTCGCCCTGCACCTCGGGCCCGGCACCAGCTACGTCCACTCCGCCTACCAGGTCACCGACCTCGACGCGATTGCCGCCGGCGGAGAGTACCTGGCCGAGCGCGGCTACAAGCGCAGCTGGGGGATCGGCCGGCACATCCAGGGCAGCCAGCTCTTCGACTACTGGCGCGACCCCGACCGCTTCATGCTGGAGCACTTCGCCGACGGCGACCTGTTCTCCTGCGACCTCGAACCCGGATGGGCACCCATGTCGGCGAGCGGCCTGGCCCAGTGGGGCCCGCCCGTCACCCGCGACTTCCTGGGCGCCAACCCCTCCCCCACCAAGCTCCGCGAGGTCATGACGGCCCTGCGCGGCGACAACGAACTCGACCCCGCACGCCTGCTGGGCCTGATGAAAGCGATGAGCTCATGAGCACCAACGTTCTGCGCACCCCCGGCGGCTGGTGGGCCGTCCGGGGCGAGCGCGCCGTCCGTATCGAGACCAAGGCGGTCACCACCGCCGAGCTGATCGCCGACCGGGACGCGGTCCGCGACGCCGGCGCCTCCGACGACAGCGGCACGCCCGTCGCCGACCTGGTGGCGCTGCCTCCGGTCACCACCCCTTGCCGGGTGGTGGCCCAGATGGTCAACTACCGCAGCCACGCCAAGGATTCGGGCTTCACTGGTGACATCCCGCCCACCTTCTTCCGCAAGGCGTCCGGCTCGGTCAGCGGTCCGCACGAGCCGATCGTCCGCCCCGCGCACGTGAAGTTCCTCGACTACGAGGTCGAACTCGGCCTCGTCATGGGTGCGCCGCTGCCGGTGGGCACCGTCGTGGAGGAGCGGGACCTGTCGCGTTACGTCGCCGGGCTCGTCCTCACCAACGACGTCAGCGCCCGCGACGTCCAGCTGACCAAGACACAGTTCTACGAGAGCAAGTCCTACCCGACCTTCACGCCGACGGGGCCGTACCTGGCCCTGCTGGAGCCCGAGGACTTCGCCCACCTGCTGAACCTGCGGCTGCGGCTGAACGTCAACGGCGTACCGCGTCAGGACCGCACGCTCGCCGACATGATCGTACGACCGGCGCAGGCGCTCACCCTGCTCGCCCGCTTCCAGGCCCTCGACCCGGGCGACCTGCTGCTCACCGGCACGCCCGGCGGCACCGCCCTGAAGGCCCCGCCCAAGCCCGTCGAGAAGATCGCCGCCCTGCTGCCGCCCGCACTGAAGTGGAAGGCGTTCTTCAAGGGCCAGGCCAAGAACCCCCACTACCTGCAGAACGGTGACCTCGTCACCGCCACCATCGCCACCCCCGACGGGCGCATCGACCTGGGCGAGCAGCGGACCGCTGTGGCGGACGCGACGTGAGCGCCGCATCCCGGAGGCCGGTGGTCATCATCGGTGCGGGACCCGTCGGAGTCACGGCCGCGCTCCTGCTCGCCCGGTACGGGGTGCGCAGCCTGCTCCTCGAACGTCACCGGGACGTCTACCCGCTGCCGCGTGCCGTCGTCGTGGACGACGAGGTCCGCCGTATCCTGCAGAGCGTCGGTGTTCACGAGGAGTTCGCCGCCCTCGCCCGTCCGGCGCCCGGGTTGCGGCTGTTGGACGCCCGGCGTCGCGTGATCGCCGAGTTCCCGCGGTCCCTGCACGGACACCACGGCTTCCCGCAGACCAGCATGTTCGACCAGCCGGAGCTGGAACGGCTGCTGCGCGACGCCCTCGCCCGCCGCCCCGAGTGCGAGCTGTGGGGCGGGGTGGAGGTCGTGTCCGTCACCCAGGACAGCGACGGATCGCCCGCTGCCGCGGGTCCGGTGCGGGTGACCTTCCGCCGCGACGGCAGCAACGAGGACGAGCAGGTGTGGGCCGATGCCGTCCTCGGCTGCGACGGCGCCGGCAGCCTCACCCGCGACGCCATCGGCGCCGTGTGGGAGGACCTGCACTTCGAGGAGAGCTGGCGGGTCATCGACGTACGCACCAGCCTCCCGGTGCGCACCTGGGAAGGCGCCGAGCAGATCTGCTGCCCCACCCGGCCGGCCACCTTCATGCGAGTCGGCGAGGACCGCTACCGCTGGGAGTTCCGGCTGGCCGAGGGTGAGTCCTTGGACGGCCCGGAAGGGCTGGAGCAGCTGCACGAGCTGGTCGCCCCCTGGGTCGACCTGCCGTCCGCTGCCCACGGGGGCGACGACTTCGAGGTGATCCGGCAGGCGCGGTACACCTTCCGGGCCCGCCTCGCCGACCGGTGGCGTCGGGGACGCGTCTTCCTGCTGGGCGACGCGGCCCACCTCACCCCGCCCTTCATCGGGCAGGGCCTGTGTGCGGGCCTGCGCGACGCCCGAAACCTCACCTGGAAACTCGCCCGCGTCCTTCAGCAGGGCGCAGACGACCGGCTGCTGGACACCTACCAGCAGGAGCGCAAGCCGCACGCCCGCCACGTGATCCGTGTCGCGGTCGCCGTCGGCTGGGCCATGACCGGCGGACAGGACCGCGGTGCGGCCATCCGCCGGGCCGTGGTGGGCGCGGCCTGCCGCATCCCCGGCGTGACCGCAGCGGTGAGCCGCGACCTCAGCCCCGCCCTGGCCGCCAATCCGCTGGTACGACGCCGCCCCCGGCTGACCGGCCGCTCACTGGCCGGCACCTTCTGCCCGCAACCCTGGGTGCTGTACGACGGCACGCGAGAACGCCTCGACGACATCCTCGGGGACTCCTTCGCCGTACTGACCACCGTGCCGCCCACGGCACGGATGACGGGCGTGGCCACGGCCCTGGGCGCATCCGTGATCCATGTCGACGACCTGGACGACGACGGCACCCTGGCCGCCTGGCTGGCACGCGGCCGGGCGGACGCCGCCCTGCTGCGCCCCGACCGCGTCGTGATGGACACCGTCCCCACCGGCACCGGCCACTTCACCGCCGCCGCCTGGGCTCCCCTGCTGCACACGGCCCGCCGCCCCGCCGAAGCCCGGCCCGCACCCTGACGAGGAACACCACACCATGACCACCCCGCACTCCACGCCTTGTCCGGAGCCCTTCCTGCCGCCCGACCCCCAAGCGGCCGCCGGCAGCCGCATCGCGGACTTCGCCCGCTGGGCCGCCCGGCACCAGGGCGCCGAAGGCATCCAGGACCCCACCGACTACCAGGCCCTGCACCGCTGGTCCGTCACCGACCTGGAGGCGTTCTGGGCGGCGGTGTGGGAGTACTTCGACATCGACGCCGCCACTCCGCACGAGCGGGTGCTGGCCGAGGAGACCATGCCCGGCGCCCGCTGGTTCCCCGGCGCCACCCTCAACTACGCCCACCACGCATTGCGCAACCTGCACCCGGACGCACCCGCGATCACCGCACTGGACGAGACAGGAGCCGCCTACGAGATCACGGGCCGGCAGCTGCGCGCCCAGGTCGCCTCCGTCGCAGCCACCCTGCGCGACCTGGGCGTCGGACAGGGCGACAGGGTGGTCGGCTACCTGCCCAACACCCCCCACGCCGTCATCGCCTTCCTCGCCACGGCCAGCCTGGGCGCGGTGTGGTCGGTGTGCGGCCAGGACTACGCGCCCAAGACCGCCGCCGACCGCTTCGCCCAGCTCGAACCCACGGTGCTCATCACGGCGGACGGCTACCTCTTCAACGGCACCGGCCACGACCGCCGCGCTGCTTCCCTCGACCTGGCCGCCGCCCTTCCCACGCTCAAGGCCACGGTTCTCGTGGATCACCTGGGCCTTGCGTGGTCCGAGACCCGGGCCGCGGGACTGACGGTTCCCTGGGAGGACGCGGCCGGTCGCACCGAGTACCTCAGGATCACTCCGGTGCCGTTCGACCACCCGCTGTGGATCGTCTTCTCCTCCGGCACCACCGGCCTGCCCAAGGGCATCGTGCACGGCCACGGCGGCGTCCTGCTGGAGCACCTCAAGACCCTCGGCCTGCACTCCGACCTCGGTCCCGGCGACCGCTTGCTGTGGTACACCACCACCCACTGGATGATGTGGAACCTGGTCGTCTCCACCCTGCTGACCGGCGCCACCACCTGCACCTACGACGGCAGCCCCGCGCCGGTGGCGCGCCCGGACGTCCTGTGGGAGCTGGCGGCCCGCCACAAGGTCACCGTCTTCGGCACCAGCCCCCAGTACCTGCTGGCCATGGCCAAGCTGGGCATCGAACCCTCCGTGCACGACCTGTCGGCCGTCCGCGCCATCGGCAGCACCGGCTCCACCCTGCCCGCCTCCGCCTACCGCTGGGTCCGCGACCACGTGGGCGCGGGCATCCAGCTGGCCTCCACCAGCGGCGGCACCGATGTCGTCTCCGCCTTCGCCGGCAGCGCCCCCACAACCCCGGTGTGGGCGGGTGAGCTGTCGGCCCCCAACCTCGGCGTGGCGCTCGCGGCCTACGACGGCGCGGGACGGCCGGTCGTCGACCAGGTCGGCGAACTGGTCGTCACCCGCCCGATGCCCTCCATGCCGCTGTACTTCTGGAACGACCCCGACGGCAGCCGCTACCGCGACGCCTACTTCACCGCCTACCCGGGCGTGTGGCGCCACGGCGACTGGATCACGATCACGGGTCACGGCTCGGTGATCGTCCACGGCCGCTCCGACGCCACCCTCAACCGCAACGGCGTACGCCTGGGCAGCGCCGACATCCACGACATCGTCGAACGCCTCCCCGAGATCGCCGAGGCCCTCGTCATCGGCGCGGAGGAACCCGACGGCGGTTACTGGATGCCGCTCTTCGTCGTCCCGGCGCCCGGAGTCACGCTGGACGACGCCCTGCGCGAGAAGATCCGCGACGCCCTCCGCACCGGCGCCTCACCCCGCCACGTCCCCGACGAGATCCTCGCCGTACCGGCCATCCCGCACACCAGGACCGGCAAGAAACTCGAGGTCCCGGTGAAGCGCCTGCTCCAGGGCGCGCCCGCCGAGCAGGTCCTCAATCCCTCGGCGGTCGACAACCCGGACCTCGTCGCCTACTTCGCCGACCTGGGAGCCGAACGCCGCGAGACCCGTCACCCGCACACCGTCAAGGACGCCTCATGAGCCTCTCCGCCGCCCTGGCCTGTCCGATCGTGCTGATCTTCGCCCTGCTGGGCGTGGCCAAGATCATGGCCCTCGGCCCGATGCCCGAGCTGGCCGCCCACGCCGGCTTCACCACCTCGGCCTACCGGCTGATCGGTGCGCTGGAGCTGGCGGGCGCCATCGGCATGGCGATCGGCCCGGCCCTGCCCTTGTTCGGAGAGCTGGCCGGCCTCGGCCTCCTTGCGCTCCTCGCCGGTGCCGTGACCACGCACGTGCGCAAAGGAGACGGGCCGCCCAAACTCGTCCCCGCGGTCATGTGCGCCGCGCTGGTCGCCTGGTATCTCGTGGTCCTTGCCGGTGGCGGGTCGTGACATCGGCTGCGCGCCGTAGCTGCCACCTCTGACAGGCGGGACCGCCGTGCTCGTCAGCCGCCGCGCGCAGGCGGCAGAGGAGCCTGAGTGCCGTTAGCGAGCCCACGCCGGGGCTGACACACTGGATCTGTGGTTCCACTGATGACCGCGACCGATCAGGCCGCGTCCTCATCACTCACAGGCGCCGGCGTGGTGTCGGTCTGCGCACTGCTCTTCACCGTCGCGTCGTTCTGGTGGCTCAACGCCAGACAAGGGCGGCTGAAGACCTGGGAGCCTCACGCCTTCGCGGCGATCATTCACTCGTCCACGGCCCGCCTGCGGCTCCCGCTCGTCCTTCACAACACCGGCCCCAAGCCGATCGTCGTGCAGGACCTCATCCTGACCTTCCCCGACGAGCCCGCTTCTCACCTGCCGCTGCTGTGGGTGTCCTCACCGTCCCGCCTTCAGCCGGGGCCGGACGAGGATGCGAAACTGCCGGCCGGCTTCGTAGTGCCCGGAAGGGAAGCGCAACAACTCTTCATCGAGTTCGAGGCACCCTTTTCCGGGTTCGTGCCGGAAGCCCGTGACTACAAGGTCCAGCTGCAGGCAAGAGTCGGCCACCGAAAGGGGTGGCGCCGCCTGCTGACGTTCACTCTGCGGGCCGCCAACATCATCGATCCGGATCGCTACACCGTCTACAACAACGCACCGGTCGAGCTGACGAAGGAAGATCAAAGAAGAGCGGATGCCGCACTCCTTGAGTTGTTGCAAGAGCAAGGGGACGACTCCGCGCCGGGCGGCAGGAGACCGCGGCGTTCTTCCCATGACGACGGCGACACCGACACGAGCCGCTGACGCAGCACCCGTCGACCGCAGGAACCGTGATCTCCTGATCGCAGCAGGAGCGTGCTCGGCCGCAGATTGAATGCCTCCGCTCAGTTCGGCGACAGCGTCCCTGCTCTTGGTGCTGGAGAGCATTCGCCAGCCACTGCTGGGAAGTGGCGAGGTCCTGCATCCGGGAGCCGATGGATGCACGGACCAGGTGGCGGGTGAGGAGGGTCGCGGCGGTCAGCCCGGTGGGCGCGGCACCGATGACCACAACGGGTACATGCTCAGGGTGGGGGCGGTCACTTGCTCAGGGCTTTCATCAGGCCCAGCAGCCGGGCGCGGTCGATTTCGTTGTCCTCGCGCAGTGCGGAGATCGCCTGCAGGAGCGCCCCCGGCGAGGGGGCGGTGCCGAGGAAGTCGCGGGTGGCGGGCGGGCCCCACTGGGCCAGGCCGGAAGCGGACATGGCGGCCCAGCCGGGTTCCAGTGTGTTGTCGAAGACATCGCCGTCGGCGTAGTGCTCCAGCATGAAGCGGTCGGGGTCGCGCCAGTAGTCGAAGATCTGGCTGCCCTGGATGTGCCGGCCGATGCCCCAGGAGTGGTGGTAGCCGCGTTCGCGCAGGTATTCGCCTCCGGCGGCCAGCGCGTCGAGGTCGGCGACCTGGTAGGCGGAGTGAACGTAGCCCGTGTCGGGACCGAGATGCATGGCCAGGGTGTGGTGGTCGGCGGGTTCGCCGCCGCGGTCGCAGCGGATGAAGGCCATGGTGGGTCCACGGTCGCGCTGCCCGTCCAGGTAGAGGAAGTCGCTGACGATCAGGCCGAGGTGCTGCAGGTACCAGTCCAGGGCGCGACGGAATACCCGGGTGGAGAGGACGACGTGGCCCAGGCGCTGCACCTGGGCGGGTTCGCGGGGCGGGCGCTGGGTGGCGTTGATGCGGGCGGCCGCGGTGGTGGTGCCCGTGTTGAGGACCAGGGGCTGTTGCAGCGGTCGCGCGGGCTGCTCGGCGACGCCGTGTACGACGCGGACCGGGATGCCGGAGGGGTCCAGCAGGTCCACGGCGCGGCCACCGCCGTACTCGGTGAGAGCCTGGGCTTTGTGGCCGGTGGCGCGGGCGAGCCGTTCGAGGTCAGCGGCGTCGGCGGCCTGGAAGGCGGGGCCGATGAACCGGGAGGCGGGACCACGGCGGATCACCAGGCAGTGCGGTCCGGCCAGGGCGCCGCGTAGATAGAGGGTGTCATCGGTGCGGGCGGCGGTGGTGAACCCGAAGTCGTGGGCGAAGGTCTCGGCGCGGTCCAGGTCAGGCTTAGTGAACTCCAACCAGGCCAGGTCGACCACCTTGATGACGGGCTGGGCGGCGCGGCCGGGGTGCTCCCCGCGCAGGGCGCCCTGCTCGCTGTGCAGACCCTGATGGGCGTCGGCAGTGGCGGCAGGGGTGGGTGTCGGATCGTTCACGGGGTTCCTTCCTGTGGCCTCCACGACCTGTGGCGAGGGTGGGGCGGGTGCCGCAGTGCCGCGGTGTCCCGGAGGCGAGGCGGAGATGAGGGTGGGGGCCCGGCCCGCCGACTGCGGCGGTGATCGGCAGGCCGGGTGGCACGGCAGATAAGCCCTACCGTGCGAGGAGGGAGCCCAGTGCGGCGGTGAGTTCCGCGACCGGGTCGGTGGCCGCGCCATGGAAGCGCCGGCCGATGAAGCGGTCCGGGCGCACGAGGACGGCGCCTTGCGGTGTGTGGCCGCGTGCGGCGGTCCAGGTGGAGCGCAGGTCGCGGTAGTCGCCGTCGACATGGCCGACCCGGATGGCGTCCAGCGGCAACCCGCTCTCGGCGGCGATCTTTTCGGCGGCCTCGCGCCAAGCCTGGCCGTCCTCCCCGGCGATCAGCAGGAACCGGCCGGGGCGCACAAGGCGGGCCAGGGCCACGCGATGGCCGTCGAGGTCCTCCAGCCAGGCGTGGGGCAGCGGGTGTCCGGGGCGGGCGGCGGGCTGGTAGATGCGGACCGGGTCGGGGTTCTCGGGTGCGGGAGTGCCGTCGGGGACGACGGCCGCGGAGTCGTAGGTGTAGCCGAACTCCACGCCCAGTTCGTTGAACTCCATGGACTGGGCGGCCACGGCGGCCAGGAAGGTGCGGCGGAAGTCGGCGTCGGCGGGGTCCTCGCTCCACAGGCGGCGGGCCTGCCGCCAGTTCTCCTCCTCGTCGGCCTCGGGCCCGCCGCCGAAGAGGGCGTTGATGGCGATGTGGTTCATGGCGTTCTCCAGCGAGCGCTGGACGTTGGTGGCGTCCACGGGGCGCCGCTCGGCCTCGTAGGTGTCCAGCAGGGCGTCGTCGGCATGGCCGTTCAGCACGGCGGCGAGCTTCCAGGTGAGGTTCTGGACGTCGTGCATGGCGGAGGTCAGGCCGAGGCCGCCGGTCGGCGGATGACGGTGGGCGGCGTCGCCGGCGATCAGGACGCGGCCGACGCGGTAGCGGTCGGCGACCACGCCCTCGAGTGTCCAGCGGGAGATCATGTGGACCGTCAGGTCCTCCTCGCTCAGGCCCAACCCCGTGCGCAGGTCGGCCAGTACCGACTCGTCATCCAGCGCGCGACCGTCATCGGGCCCGTAGTTGAGGTGGAAGACCCACTCCTCGGACTCCGGGCCCCAGTGGCCGGGGCCCATGGGCACGAGCACGCCCGGGATGCCGAGGTCGGGCAGCCACAGCCAGCGGATCAGCACGTCAGGGTCGGTCGCCACCTGGGACAGGTCGGCGGAGATGTGGAAGGAGACCACGCGGGCGAGGTTACGCACGCCCTCCTGGACGATGCCCAGGGCGGGTCCGACAGTGCGGCCGCCGTCGCAGCCCAGCAGGTAGCGGGCCCGCACCCGGTAGGTCTCGCCGGTCTCGCGGTCGGTGACGGCGGCGGTGACGCCCTCGTCGTCCTGGGCGAGTGCGGTCAGCTCGTGATGGAAGCGGACCCGGCCCGTGGCGAGTTCCTCGGCGCGGGTGCGCAGGACCGGCTCCAGTCGGATCTGGGGCAGGTTGGCCTGTCGCTCGGGGCTGGCCGCGAGCCACTCCGGGGAGTGCCCGCCGGCTCCCCAAGCCTCCATCCTGGCGACCCTGCGGCCGTAGTCTTCGTGGTCGCCTGCCAGGCCGACGTACCAGGCGGTGTGGGACATCTGCTCGGCCGGGGTGGAGGCGGCGTAGATGGTGTCGGCCACGCCGGCGTCGCGCATGATCTCCATGGCGCGCTGGTTCAGGACGTGGGCCTTGGGCAGGACGGAGGTGCTGGGCCAGGCGGTGACCAGCAGGGACTCGATGCCCATGCGGCTGAGCAGCATGGAGGCGGTGAGCCCCGCACCGCCTCCGCCGACGATGAGGACGGGGACGTCGATGTCGTTCATGGGTACTCCATGGGGTGTCACGGCTCGGGGCCATGGGGTGGGGACGGCTCAGGAGCGGCGGGGGAAGAGCGCCAAGGGCGTTTCCCCGGTCGATTGATCGAGGCGGGGTGTCCGCGAATTGAGCGGGCGGCGGCGCACGGATGCGAAAGGCTGGTCGTTCCGAGAGGCGCCCGCTCGCTGCGGGCGGGCGTCGGCAGCCCGGACGGCACGGAGGGGACGCCAGAAACAGTGGTGTCGATTCAGAGGCCGCACACGGCCTCGGCGGCCAAGGCGGTGAAGATGCGGTGGGCGCCGTACGAGCCGTACGAAAGGAAGGCGGCCGGCGGAGGCGGGCTGAGTATGGACGCTGTGCTACGCCAGCCACCGCGCGGAGGCGCAGGGCGGCAGATGCTGGCGGACGTCGATGCGGCTCATCGTGATGCTCCTCGGAGCCCAGGCGGCGGCGATGCTAGCCGCCGACCAGCGCGACGAGATGGGCTCCGGCCAAGGCACCCGCGATGACGGCCGGCAGGCAGCGGGCCGCCGGATCGCCGCTGCGCAGGTGGACGACGACGGCTCCGGCCATGAGCAGGATCAGGCCGACCGATGCGGCGGCACCGAGCACGGTGATCCACAGGCCGAGCAGCAGACCGGCCGCTGCCGCCACCTCCAGAGCACCCAGCAGGCGGTAGTGGGTGGTGGTCATGCCGACGTGGGCCGCGGCCTGGCGCATCGCGGGTACTGCCGCGAGCTTGGCCGACCCGAGCAGAAGGAAAATCCCGGCGAGGAGGACGGCGAGAACGATGGCGGTGGTGCTCATGGGGTTTCTCTCTCAAGTGGCTTGCTGGGGGCGTACTGCCAGTGCAGGACGTACCGGTCGAGGGCTGCGGTGACCTTGCTCCGTACCGCCTCGTCGGCAGGGGCGGGCACCGTGACGCGGACACCACCGTCGTGCGGTCGGCACAGGATGCGTTCCGGGTCGCAGTCCGCGCCCTGGGCGGCCAGTTCGGCGTGGACCGCGCGGCGGGTTGCGTCCAGGCGGAGGCCGAGCTTGTAGGGCTTGCCGACGGCGGTGAGCGGGATGGCGTCGATCACGAGCACCTCGCGCGGGGTGGCGGCGCGTTCGGGGACCCGTTCGGTGGCCCAGGTGAGTAGTTCGGCGGGCTCGGTCTGGGCGCCGGGGGCGAGGGTGACGTAGGCGACGGGCACTTCGCCGGCGTGCGGGTCGGGGCGGCCGACCGCCACGGCGGCGGTGACCTGGGGGTGGGTGAGGAGGGCGTCCTCGATCGCGGCGGGGTCGATGTTGTGGCCCCCGCGGATGATCAGGTCCTTGGCTCGGCCGGCGAGATGGATGAAGCCGTCGGCGTCGATGCGGGCCAGGTCGCCCGTGTCCAGCCAGCCGTCGCGGATCTTTCCAGCGGTCTCCAGGCGAGGTCCGTGGGCGGTGTGCTCGGCGACGTACCCGGCGAAGACGACCGGGCCGCTGACGGCGAGCACCCCGGTGGCGCCCAGCGGCAGGTCGTGCCACTCACCGGTGTCCGGGTCGATCCGCACCGTCTTGACCTGCTGGTAGAGCAGGCGCCGACCGACGCTGCCGGGGCGAGTGTGGCCGGGCAGGCCGAGGGCGGAGGCGCAGGTCGCCTCGGTCAGCCCGTAGCCCTCGCACAGGGGGATCCCGGTGTGCTTCTCGAAGGACTCCCGTACGGCGGGCGGCAGCGGGGAGGCTCCGACGGCGGCGAACCGCATGCTGGAGATGTCCGCGTCGACGGGGACCCGGGCGAGGACGGAGTACACGGTGGGCACCGCCGACATGGCGGCGATGCGGTAGTGCTCCACCAGCTTCCAGAACACCGGATACAGCTCGGGATCGCGGTAGCCCAGCGGCCCGGCCCACACCACTCCCCGGCCGCGCAGCAGCGGGCCGAGCAGGGTGACGATCAGGGCGTTGACGTGGAACAACGGCAGCGCCGCGGACATCACCGAGTCCTCGTCGAGAGGAATACTCGCGGCCACCATCCAGGCGTCGACGACCTCGTTGGTGTGCGTGTGCGCGGCGAGCTTGGGAGTTCCGGTGGTGCCGCCGGTGTGGAAGTAGGAAGCCAGGTCGTCGGCGGCCGGGGGCTCGATGTCCACCAGCCGATCGGCGGGATGGGACGCGGCAAGCCCCGTGAGATAGCCGACGCGTACGCCCTCGATGGGGTCCAGAGCGGGGGCGGGGCCGTCGGCCAGGGTGGGGGTCAGTGCCAGCAGCGCGTCCAGCCGCAAGGCCGCGGCGACCTGCCGGGCCGTGGTCCACACCTGTGCATCGAGCTGCGGACCGGCGGCGATGAGCACCCGCGCGCCGCTGCGCCGCAGCAACTGCTCGACGTGCTCGGACGCCAGGCCCGGGTTGACCGGGGCGGCGATGCCCGCTGCCTGCGCGGCCAGCAGGGCGCCGGGCAGCTCCGCGGTGTTCGGCGCGAGCAGGCCCACGGCGGCCCGGCGGGTGACGCCGAGAGAGCCCAGCAGATTGGCGGTGCGATGCACCTGGTCACGCAGTTGCGCGAAGGTGGCTGTGGCGGGGCGCAGGAAGCGGGCGGCATCGGGTAGCACCGTCAGGGCCGGGCGGTCGGGCCACAGGCGGGCGGCGCGCAGCAGGGTGTCGTAGGTGGTGGCGGGCAGGCCGCGCTCATGCAGCGGAACGGCCTCGATCGTGGACAGGTCCGCGCTGCTGTCGGGGGTGGGCCACAGCAGGTCGGCGGGTGTGCGTGTCACCGGTGCGCCTTTGCAGGGTGAGGGATGGGGTCAGGTGGCCGGCCCGGTACGGGGATGCCGGGCCGGCCGGTCCCGGGCGGGGGTCCCGGGAGCCGTCAGCGGGCGCGCACCACCGTGCGCTGCTCGCCGAGATCGAGTGCGCCGTCGTCGGTCGCGATACGGGCCGTGACGACGTCGCCGTCCTTGAGGTAGTCGGGATTCGCCTGCTGGCGGGCGAAGAACTTCTGCCAGCGCTTGTGCGGGGGCAGCAGGGCGGCAAGGGTGGTCAGGAGCCTGCCCGGAGACTTCAGGGCGGTGCCGCCGGGGGTTCCGGTGAGCAGGACGTCACCGGGCTGCAGGTGCTGGAAGCGGGCGAGCAGACTGAGGGCGCGGGCGGGCCGGACGATCATGTCCGTGGTGGTGCGGTCCTGCCGGGTGGCCCCATTGACCTTGAGGGTAAGCCGCAGGTCCGGCAGGCGGGCCAGGTCGTCGGCGTCGACCAGGAGCAGCCGGGGCCCAAGCGGTGTGAAGGTCGGGTACGACTTGGACTCGTAGAACTGCGTCTTGGGCAGTTGCAGATCGCGGGCGCTGACGTCGTCTGCGACCACCAGCGCGGCGACGAACGCCGGCAGGGTGGAGTCGGTGACCTCGGTACCGACCGGCAGGTCGGCACCCATCACCAGCCCGAGCTCCACCTCGTAGTCCAGGAAACGCACGTGCTGTGGACGCCCGATGTCCTGGTAGGGCCCGCTGACGGACCCGGACGCCTTGCGGAAGAACGCGGGCGGAACAGTGTCCGGGTCGAACCCGGAGTCCACCGCGTGGGAACGGTAGTTGACCATCTGCGCCACCACCCGGCAGGGCGTGGTGACAGGCGACAGCAGCTCGGCCTCTCCAACCGAAACCCCGGCGTCGGGGTCACCCGTGGCGCGGGCAGCCGCCCGCTGCACGGCGGAACGGTCGGCGAGCAGGCCGGCGGTGGTGTCCGCGCCGGTGTCGACGCGGTGCAGCCGTCCTGTGCCGCTCTCCACCCACCAGCCGTCTGTGGTGCGGACGACCTGGATACTCATCAGCTCTCCTGAGTCCTGGACAGGCACCGACCGGCGCTCCCGCGAGCAGCTCCAGTCAGCAGTGATGAGAGAATCAGTCCAGATGACGACCCCGTCAACAGCAGTCAGTCGTGACGAAACAATCAAAGCTGATGCACTGAGCATGGTGGAGAGATGAGTATTGATCGACAGGGCAGGGCCAACGCACCCAGTCACACGCCCAACCGCGTGGACCGGCGCAAGGCGCGTACCCGTGCCGCGCTGATCGCCGCCGCGCAGCGGTTCCTCGCCGAGCAGGGGCGGACCGACGTGAGCATCCAGGAGATCACCGAGGCGGCGGACGTCGGCTTCGGCTCCTTCTACAACCACTTCACCAGCAAGGACGAGCTGTTCGACGCGGCCGTCGCCCTCACCCTGGAGGAACACGGCGCACTCCTGGAATCCGTCGTAGGAGACCTGAAGGACCCCGCGGAGATCTTCGCCGCCAGCGTCCGCCTGACCGGCCGACTGCAGCGCACCCACACACAGATCGCCAGGATCCTCGTCCGTACGGGCATGCCCTATCTGACCTCCGACAGCGGCTTGGCACCTCAGGCGATGCGGGATCTGCGGGCCGCCGCCGACACTGGACGGCTGGACATCGACGACCCGCGCACTTCTGTGGCCATGGTCGGCGGCGCCCTGCTCGGAGTGCTCCACCTACTGGAGACCCGCCCGGACCTCGATGCCGCGCATGTTTCCGACCAGCTGGCCTTCCGCCTGCTGCGCATGTTCGGCATGACGCGCGCCGAAGCACAGGAGATCGCCACTCGGCCCCTGCCATCGCTGCCCCGGACCTGACAATGGCGAGCAAGTTCGGTGACGCATGCGGATGTGACCAGCGCCCGTAAGCGGTCTACCGCACGTCGCACCCGCGCAGAGACACGTCGCCCACGTCCGCCAAGGTGACGCTCAGGGAGGCCGGGGGCGAAATCCCCGAAGGATCTCGGCGCAGAGGATGGTTGTGCCTGCCCGGGAGGCGCTGCCCCGGGCGACGACCTTTCCGTCGTCCACCAATACCTCGGTCGAGCCGGAGGCACCTGTCAGCTGAACACTGTCCCCTCCACTCCGGCTGGCCGGGAAAGCCTCGGTGCCGATCACTTCCCCCACCACGGAGAGCGCGGCAGCCACATGAGCGTCCCGGTGCGTGTCCACTCCAAGGACCACCTCCCCCGTCGGCCGACGTCGGCGGGTACACGGGGCGGGGGACGTACCGGTCACGCTCGTGCACCTTCCGACCCGACGGCTCATCGCGTAGTTGGCACCGACCGCACGGACGGTCAGAACAGTGATGGCACATGGTCGGCGCGCCCCTGTCGAGACAGACCCCTCGGCATCAGCAACGCACCATCCCCGGCCAGCGGTCGACGAGCGGCAGTACGTCCTCGGCGGCGGGTCGTATCGAGCGCTCGTTGGATCACCCTGTCCCGCTCTCCGGGTACCGTCAGCGTATGAGTCATCCGCACCCCGAGCTGAAAGCCGCCCCGCCCCTTCCCGAAGGAGGGCTGCGGGTCATCGCCCTGGGCGGCCTGGGTGAGATCGGCCGCAACATGACCGTCTTCGAGCACGCGGGCAAGCTGCTCATCGTCGACTGCGGCGTGCTGTTCCCCGAAGAGACCCAGCCCGGCGTGGACGTGATCCTGCCGGACTTCACCTCGATCCGGGACCGGCTGGACGACGTCGTGGCCGTGGTACTCACCCACGGCCACGAGGACCACATCGGCGGCGTGCCGTACCTGCTGCGCGAGCGGTCCGACATCCCCGTCGTCGGCTCCAAGCTGACGCTGGCGTTCCTGGAGGCCAAGCTCAAGGAACACGGCATCCGGCCGCGCACGGTGCGGGTGCGGGAGGGCGACCGGCGTGGCTTCGGGCCCTTCGACTGCGAGTTCGTGGCGGTCAACCACTCCATCCCCGACAGCCTCGCGGCCGCGATCCGCACCCGGGCCGGGATGGTGCTGCACACCGGCGACTTCAAGATGGACCAGTTCCCTCTCGACGACCGCATCACCGATCTGCGCGCCTTCGCCCGCCTCGGCGAGGAGGGCGTGGACCTGTTCCTCACCGACTCCACCAACGCCGAAGTACCCGGCTTCACCACCTCCGAGCGAGAGCTGAACCCGGCGATCGAGCAGGTGATGCGCACCGCGCCGCGCCGGGTCATCGTCTCCAGCTTCGCCAGCCACGTGCACCGCATCCAGCAGGTCCTGGACGCCGCCCACCAGCACGGCCGCAAGGTCGCCTTCGTCGGCCGGTCGATGGTCCGCAATATGGGCATCGCCCGTGACCTGGGCTATTTGAAGGTCCCCTCCGGTCTGGTCGTGAGCACGAAGGAGCTGGAGAAGCTCCCGGATCACAAGATCGCTCTGGTGTGCACCGGCTCCCAGGGCGAACCGATGGCCGCGCTGTCACGGATGGCCAACCGCGACCACATGATCCGCATCGGCAAGGACGACACCGTCCTGCTCGCCAGCTCCCTCATCCCTGGCAACGAGAACGCCATCTACCGGGTGATCAACGGACTCACCCGGTGGGGCGCCCACGTGGTCCACAAGGGCAACGCCAAGGTGCACGTCTCCGGACACGCCAGCGCCGGCGAACTCGTCTACTGCTACAACATCGTCAAGCCCCGCAACGTCATGCCCGTGCACGGCGAATGGCGCCACCTGCGGGCCAACGGCGACCTCGCCATCCGTACCGGTGTCGACCCCGACCGGGTCGTCATCGCCGAGGACGGCGTCGTCGTCGACCTGGTCGACGGGCGCGCATCCATCACCGGCAAGGTTCCCGCCGGCAACGTCTACGTGGACGGCATGGAAGTCGGCGGCGCCACCGAAGCGTCCCTCAAGGACCGCCTCACCCTCGCCGCCGAAGGCGTGGTCACAGTGGTGGCGATCGTCGACGCAGACACCGGCGAGCTCGCCGAGGCCCCCGACTTCCTCGCCAGGGGCTTCGTCCACGACGACACCACCTTCGAGCCGGTCATCCCCGTCATCGAGAAGACCCTGGCCACCGCGGCCGAGGAAGGCGTCGGGGACGCGCGCCAACTCGAACAACTCGTCGCCCGGGCCGTGGCGAACTGGGCGTTCCGCACCCACCGCCGCAAGCCCCTCATCATCCCCGTCATCATCGACGCCTGAGCCACAGCCCGGCAGCAATGTCCCGTTCCGGCCGCGGCGCCGCCGGCATCGAGGTCGGGCACGGGGGTCGGCAGCCACCCCAGCAGACCGGGGTGGCAACGCACTCCACATGAGGAGTCATCGAAAACACGTCGCCGGAGGCGAAACGCATGAGTGAGTGAGCGGGGCCCGCCACGTTGTCCTGATCAGCCGGGGAGGTAGCAGCGAATGGTGACGCCGTCGGGGCCGGTGTGGACACGGACGAGTTGCGCGAATTGGTGGACGAGTAGGAGTCCCCTGCCACCGGGCTGCGTGGGATGGGGCGGGCGGCGACCGGCCAAGGGATCGTTCAGCTGTCCGTCGTCATGGACCTAGCAGACGATCCGGTCGCTCTCGGCCCAGATCCGCAGCATGCCCGAGCCGGCGCCGTGGACGACGCTGTTTGGTGGTCAGCTCCGCCACCGCGCTCAGGAGTCGAGGGTCTGTCTTGATCTTGGTGTGGTCCTGCTGGGCAGAGGTCGGTGGCAGGTGGTGCAGACGCCGGTCCAGCAGTTCAGCAGGTCCTGGAGGGTGTCGAGGATCTGGTAGAGGGTGAGTCCGTTGTGTCGGCTTTTGGGGCCAGCCGCTGCTCGGTGAGGAAGGCGTGGGCGGCGGTGACGAGGGTGGCGTGGTGGTGCCAGCCGTTCCAGGAGCGGCCTTCGAAGTGGTCCAGGCCCAGGCCGTGCTTGAGTTCGCGGTAATCGTGCTCGA